>JBHHXA010000151.1:0-6165 GCA_046756805.1 Acidimicrobiia bacterium | reverse complement strand
CCGAGACGCCCGCTCTCACGAGCCCGGAGACCGACCCTGACACGCATCCGCTCCAGTTGCTGCGCCGTGTACTTGTCTGCTCCGGCGATGGGATGTGCCGCGAGCCACCCGGCGATGTCCTCAGCGACAACCGGCTCCGAACGGAACGGCACGTGATCGAGGATGCGCCGTGCGGTCTGTGGTGGAGGAGCGGCGACGACCTCCTCCCACACGTCCTTCATCGCCGCCCAGGTCCCCGGTCCGGTGTCGCGGTGGCCGATGAGGCCGGCGAGCACCCAGGGGCTGTCCTGTCTCCGCACCCTGCCGTCGAGCACCATGGCCAGGACCTCCCGAGCCGCTTCGGGCTCCGGGATGGCCATGGCGGCGCGGAGGAACCGGATCTGGTCCTGGGGACTCGACGCAGCCTCGTGGAGACCGACGAGGCGCTGGAAGAGGTCGAGGTCGCCGGCGTGTGCCGTGACGGCGAGAGCCGCCGCACCCACCTCGCCGTCCACCTCGTCCCGGGCGGCCAGCCATCGTTCGAAGACTTCCGCAGCGATGGCACGCACCGTCTCGTCCTCACCCAGCGCTCCCGCCGCGGAGATCATCCGACCCCGCAGCTGGCGCGTCAGGTCGGACTCGGACGAGTCGGGCTCCCAGCCCATGCGGTCCGCGATGGGGCTCGTGAGCTCCCGCACCACCCCCTGGAGCCAGGGCCGGGCGTCCGAGGACACGACCCGGTCCAGCTCGGACATCGCACCCAGCGCAACTCCCCACACGGCGGGCTCCGCCTCCTCGCCGAGGCGACCTGCCAGATCGACGAAATCTGCTGCGGCAACGTCGCCGCGCAGCACGTTGGCCCAGGTATCGGAGACGACGGCGTATCGCTCCTCCGGGTCGAGCCCCGGAAAGCGCGCCACGACGTCGGCAAAGAGCGAAGGCCCATAGCGAACGCGGTAGAAGCCCTGGCCCCGCCGGTTGAGGAGGAACCCCGCCTCCGCCGCCACCGTGGTGTCCGAGCCGATGAGCAAACGATCGTCTCCCCCACCCGAGCCGTACAGCGCGGGAACGAGCCAGGTGTCCCCCGCCTCGCCGAGGTAGCGAAAGTGCTCTTGCGTGACCCGGTAGCCGGACCCTTCCGGCTCGACGGTGAGCCTGGGGAAGCCGCCGCGGTAGATCCACTCGTGCATGATCTCGCCGACCGGTTCTCCCGACTCCCCTTCGAGGGCGGCCCAGAGGTCTGCGGTCTCCGTGTTCGCATAGGCGTGACGCTTCAGATACGCCGCGATCCCCTTGCGGAAGACGTCCTCCCCGAGATACACCTCGAGCATCCGCAGTACCGCTTGCCCCTTGCCGTACGTGAGGGCGTCGAACATCTCGTTCGCCTCCTCGGGGGACCCGACGGGCAGCTCGATCGCCCTGGTTGATTCCAGGGCGTCGATGTCCATCGAGTGGGCACGGGTCGCGCTGAACGCCAGCCACCGCTTCCAGTCGGGACGGTAGGCATCGACGCACTTCGTCTCCATCAACGATGCGAACGCCTCGTTGAGCCAGACACCGTTCCACCACTTCATCGTGACGAGATCCCCGAACCACATGTGGGCGATCTCGTGGGCAATGACGTCGGCGACCCTGGCCTGTTCCGCCTGCGTCGCCGTGGCCGGGTCGACGAGGAGGTCGGCTTCTCTGTAGGTGATGGCCCCGAGGTTCTCCATCGCCCCCCACGCGAAGTCGGGGATGCCGATCATGTCGAGCTTCTCGGCGGGGTACGCGATCCCGTAGTAGTCCGAGAAGAACCGCAGGGCGAACGCACCGACGTCCAGGGCGTACGGAGTGAGGTGTGCCATCCCCGGCACGTGGACGATGCGGAGCGGGACACCGTCGACGTCGACGGGCTCGGTGGCCTCGAACTCCCCGACGATCATGGCGACGAGGTACGTGGACATCACCATGGTGTCGGCAAACGTGACCTCTACCTTCCCGCCGGGTGCGGGACGCTCCGAAACCACCGGGCCGTTGGAAACCGCAGTGAGCCCTTCCCGGACGACGAGGGTGACCCCGAAGGTCGCCTTGAGGTCCGGCTCGTCCCAGCAGGGAAAGGCACGACGGGCATCGGTCGACTCGAGCTGCGTGGTCGCGATCGTCTTCCTCGTGCCGTCGGCGGCGGTGTACGTCGATCGGTAGAAGCCCTGGAGCTGGTCGTTGAGGATCCCCTCGAAGCCGATCCTCAGCCTCCACCGTCCCGCGGCCAGGGCCTCGTCGAAGCGCAAGGTGGCCCTGCCCCTGTCGGCGTCGAGCGTGACGCGGGTCGCCGCGACGACGTCCCCTCCGGCCGAGGTCGCCGCGACGCCGTTCAGTTCGAGTTCGACGGCGTTGAGGACGACTTCGTGTCCGGAGCGGTGCACGTCGAGATCGATCTCAGCAACACCACTGAAGGTGGCCGTCTCCAGATCCGGCTCGAACCTGAGGTCGTAGTGGCGAGGAGTGGCGTCGCGCGGTAGGCGGTGGTCGGCTTCAGTCATCGTCATCCCATCCTGGCTCAGCCCGAGCGATCCCCGGAACGTGGTCGGCCGAGGATGCTACCTCGGGTACCGTGGCCGCCATGTGTCGTTCCATCAAGACGCTGCGCGGTCTGGAGCCTGCGGTCACGGATGCCGACGTCGAAGCGGCCGCCCTCCAATTCGTGCGCAAGATCACCGGATACCGGAAGCCTTCCAAGGCCAACGCCGCTGCCTTCGCCCGGTCCGTCGATGAGATCGCCGACATCTCGCGCCGGTTGCTCGACGGGCTCGTCGTGCGGGCCCCAGCCGGTCACTGACGCCGCCGGAGGGCGCGGAATCCGGTCAGTCGCGGTTCTCGACCTCTCCGCTGGTGATCGTCCCGATCGCCTCGCCGAGAACGAGCCGCTGCACCGTCGCCGCAAGGAGCCCTGCCGGTGCAGGCCCGCTGATCTTGCCGACGATGGTGCCGTCCGCATCGACGAAGAACGTCTCGGGAAGACCGAGCACGCCGTACTCCAGCGCAGCCCGCGAGCCTGCATCGTCGAGGTAGAGGAAAGGATCTCCCCGGCCCAGGTCGTCGAGGAACCGGATCCCCGCTGTGGCGTTGTCTTGGTGCAGAATGCCGACGAAACGCACGTCGAAGTCGCGGAAGGTCTCGGCCGCGGCGAGCAGCCCGGGGTGCTCCGTCCGGCAACCGAGGCACCACGACGCCCAGAAGTTCACGACGGTGATGTCGCCTCGAAGATCGCCGAGATCGAACGTCCCTTCGGCCTCGAGAAACGGGAGCTCCACGGCCGGCGCGGGAAGACCGATCAGCGGCGACGGCACCAGCTCCGGATCGGAGCCGAAGCGCGATGAGAACACCACACCGAGCACCACGACACCCAGGGCCACCACTGCAAAGACCCAGGCGCCGTAGCCCCTGGTGGTGAGGCGTACCGCCTCGTCGGTCATGAGCCTGCCGCCAGAGCCGCCGCGAGCAGGGTCTCGGCTTCTGCCCTCAACTCGTCCGGCACGTCCGGATACTCGAGGAACCGCTGCAACGGCGCCACCGCGCTGTGAGGATCATCGAGCCCGCCGAGCCTGATGTTGGCGAGGAACCAGTAGGCCATGGGGTTCTCCGGCTCGATCGCCAGCGACCGTTCCACGAAGCTGTGGGCGATCTCCACTTCGTCGGACCCGACGTAGGTGATCCAGCCGACGTTCGCGAGCGCTTCCGGATCGGGGCCCGCATCGAGCACCACCATGTAGTGGTCGAACGCTCTGTCGAATGCGCCGTCGAAGAAGTAGCGCCGTGCAAGCGCGCGCCGCATGGGCATGTTGTCGGGTGCCCGGGCCACCACGTCCTCCAGCTGATCGTTGGTGACGGTGCCGAGATCGATGAGACCCTCTGTAGCCGCAGACTGGACGATGTCGCCCGTGAGGGGACCGCGGGGCGCCCTGTCCCGCACGGCCACACCGACCGATAGGCCCACAGCGAGCATCCCGGCGCCGACGAACGCGGCGCCGGCGAGCACGCGACGCCGACCCCGGCTCGCGGGCGATGCTGCGACGGCGTCTGCGTCGAGGAGTCCGGTGATGGCGATCCTCTCCTCTTCGTAGACCGAGCGCAGCGAGTCTGCGGTGGCGGTATCGAGATCCCCCGCCGTGACCTGAGCGTCGAGATCGCCGAGATCCCCCTCGACTGCCTCGAGGTGCTCGACCAGTGCCGCCCCGGGGCGGGGCGGCGATGTCGCCCGCGTCCTCCTCCTGCCCAGCACGACTCCGGACCCGACCACGAGGGCGGCGAGAGGAAGCAGCCACAACCACAGCCCCCAACCGCGGGTCGGCGGAGAGAGCAACGCCGCCTCGGAGTAGCGGGCTACGAAGTAGTCGTAGATGTCCTGATCCGACAGGCCTGCGTCGACCTGCTCCCGGATCACGATCTCGAGATCCCGGGCCACCGACGATTGGGCATCGGCGATCGACGCCCCGTTGCAGGACGGACACCGGATGCCAGAGGCGATGTCGTGGACGCGCTGCTCCGTGGTCTTCGGCTCGTCGCCGGGAAGCAGGGCGATGACGATGACGGCGAGCAGACCGAGGATCAACCCGATGCCGAGGGAGCGCCGCATCGGGCTCATCCCCGGCGCTCCATCGGCGCAGCCCGTTGCGGCGCCTCCCGTTTGCTCCGCCTTCTCACGAAGAACGAGAACATCCCTCCCGCTACGACCAGCATTCCGCCCAGCCACAGGACCCACATCAGCGGGAACACGAAGACATCGAGGAACAACGTGCCACCGCTGACGCCGGCAAGGGAGAGATAGACATCCTCTACGAGACCCGAACGCACGTCGGGAGTCGCCACCGCGCCCTGGGTGAACACCGGGTAGCGATTCACCCTGGGGAACATGCGGGCGATCTCAGTCGAGCAGTCGTCCTCCATGAGGACCACTTCGGCGCCCTCGACGGTCCGGTTGGCTTCGGTCCTGCTGAAGGCGCCCAGATAGCCGACGCAGTAGTCCCCGACCACCTGCGATTCGTTGACCTGCAGCGTTACCTGCTCCCTCAGCGCCAATGAGGTGCTCGCTGCGATGCCGACCGCGAGAAGAGCAAAGCCGACATGGGCGATCTGGCCACCCCAATACCCCGAGTCGCCGACGACGACCCTCCGCAACGCAACGCCGGGACGCTCCCCGGAAGCCATCCGGCGTCGTACCTGCGTGCCCAGTTGGCGCACCGCGACGGCGACGACGAAGAGGGCGAGGACGATGACCACGATCGTCGGCACCGAACGCACCCCGATGAGGATGGCGAGCACCCCGCCGCCGAGGGCGATCTGGAGCGGTAGCTCGACTCTCGCCCACACCACGGACGCACGTGCCGATCGATATGGAGTGATCGGCCCCAACCCCATCGCGAGCAGAAGAGCGAAGGCGATGGGGAGCGTCGCCCGATCGAAGAACGGCCTCCCCACCGACACATCCCGCCCCTGGAAGGCCTCCACGAACAGCGGCCACAGCGTGCCGAGCAGCACGGTGAAGCCGAAAATCGTGAGCAAGAGGTTCTGGAACAGGAACGCCCCCTCGCGGCTCGCGAGCGAGTCCAGCCGTGGGGAAGACGCCACGAGATGGCTCCGTGCCGCAAACAGTGCGAACGAGCCGACGATGACGACACCGAGGAAGGCGAGCAGCGCGGGGCCGACCGGCGACAGCGAGAACGCATGCACCGAGGCAATCGTGCCGGATCGAGTGAGAAACGTACCGAAGATCGTGAGCGCAAACGTCGAGATGACGAGCACCAGGTTCCAGGCCTGGAGCATGCCCCGTCTGCGCTGCACCACCGCGGAGTGGATGAAGGCGGTGCCGATGAGCCACGGAAGGAACGCCGCGTTCTCCACGGGGTCCCATGCCCAATAGCCACCCCAGCCGAGCACCTCGTACGACCACCAGGCACCGAGCAGGATCCCGAGCGTGAGGAAGCTCCAGGCCACGAGCCCCCAGCGATGCGTGCGATCGAGCCAGACCTTGCCCCGGTCGCCTCTCGCCATCGCGGAGATGGCGAAGGCGAATGGCACCGTGAACCCCACGTACCCGATGTAGAGGAGGGGGGGGTGGACGGCCATGAGGATGTGGTTCTGAAGCAGCGGGTTCGGCCCCGGGCCGTCGAGGGGAGCCACCGCGTTCCCCAGTGGCAGCCACGAGGT
>JBHHXA010000150.1:0-6175 GCA_046756805.1 Acidimicrobiia bacterium | reverse complement strand
GTTTTGCTGGCTATTCGCCGGGCAAATGGCTCCTCGGCTTGCGCGTTCTCGACGACGCGACACGACGACCGATCGGCTTTCTCAAGTCGATCAGGCGGAACCTCGTGCTGCTCATCGGGGTCATCTTTCTCGTCCCCATGCTCGGGAACGGGCGGTCACCGCACACGATCTATCTCCCGGAGCAGATCGACGTGGGCTTCGACGACGTGAAGGGTCTGGGCACCGTCGTCACCGAAGTCAGCCACACCCTCGACGTCTTCCTCAATCACAAGAAGTTCCGATCGGAGATGGGGGGCAACCCGAGGCGGGGGGTCCTCTTCGAAGGCCCACCCGGCACCGGCAAGACGCACGCCGCCAAGGCGATGGCGAAGGAAGCCGGTGTGCCATTCCTGTTCGTGTCATCCACCTCGTTCCAGTCGATGTGGTACGGAGCGACCGCTCGCAAGATCCGCGCCTACTTCCGGCGACTCCGGAAGATCGCTCGTCGCGAAGGCGGGGCCATCGGCTTCATCGAGGAGATCGACGCCATCGGGGTCAAGCGCGGCGGGATGAGCAGGATGAGCGCTGCCGGGGACGAAACGGCCACGCTCGGCGTCAACAGGTCCAGCATGTCCGAGGGAGTCGGCGGCGTGGTCAACGAGCTGCTGATCCAGATGCAGAGCTTCGACGAGCCGACGAGGTTGAACAAGCTGCGCGACTCGCTCGCCCGGCTGGCAAACGGCTTCCTCAGACCCGAGCACCAGTTCAACACGACGACGCCACCGTTTGCCAACATCCTCCTCAGCGGGGCGACGAACAGGGCGGACTCACTCGACCCGGCACTGCTCCGTCCCGGTCGCTTCGATCGCGTGCTCCACTTCGGTCTCCCGGGACGGCGCGACCGGCGCGAGCTCATCGACTACTTCCTGGAGACCAAGGCACACTCAACCGAGTTCGACGCAGACGACGCCCGCGACTCGCTGGCGGGCACGACCATGGGCTACACACCGGCCGCGCTGGAGCGTCTCTTCGACGAGGCTCTGCTGGTCGCGCTCCGCGCCGGTCGGCGCGAGCTGACCCGGCTCGATATGCGACAGGCGCAGATGGAAGTCGAGATCGGCCTCCCCCACCCCGTCGACTACCCGCCAGACGAGCGCGCCACCATCGCAACCCACGAGGCAGGCCATGCCGTCGTGGCCTACCTCGCAGGCCAGGGCAGGCGTCTCGAGGTCCTCTCGATCATCAAGCGACGTGATTCGCTCGGGCTGCTTTCGCACCGCGATGAGGAGGAGCGCTTCACCAAGAGAGCGAGCGAGATGAACGCGCTGCTCCAGATCTCGTTCGGCGGGATGGTCGCCGAGGAGATGTTCTTCGGTGAGTCGGGAACCGGACCCGCCGGTGACCTCGCCGCCGCGACCGCGCTCGCCGTCGACATGGTCGGGTCATACGGCCTCGGCGACTCTCTCATCTCGTTCCGCAGCCTCGACTCCGGAGCGCTCGGCGGCAATCTCGTCGCCAAGGTCCTCGCGGACGGTAGAGCTCGCAAGACGGTGGACCGCATCCTCTCGGACGCGAAGCACGAGACGACCCGTCTGCTCGTCGATCACCGCTACCTCGTCGAAGCGCTCCGGGATGCCCTCCTCGATCGTGAAGAGCTCGTCGAGGACGAGATCCTCTCCGTGCTCCGCACCGCAGAAACGTCGGCGCTCAGCGAGGACCGGGTGCTCGTCGACCTGCGGAACCCGCACGGACACCTCGTCGAGCGACACGCCGCACGCATCGAGCTGATGGATGACTGATGGCGGAGCGACCGCCTACGTGCCCTCTTGCCAGCTCGCGAGGTAGCGCTCCTGTTCGGCGGTGAGCAGCTCGAGACCGCCACCCATCGCCTCGAGCTTGAGCCTCGCCACCTCCCGGTCGAGCTCTTTCGGCAGCACATGGACCGCGGGTTCGAGATCCGCACGCTTGTCCACGATCCACTCGGCCGCCAGTGCCTGATCCGCAAAGGACATGTCCATGACATCGGCAGGGTGGCCTTCGGCGGCCCCGAGATTGACGAGCCTTCCCTCAGCCACCACCAGGATGCGTCGTCCGTCGGCGAGCTGGTATTCCTCGAGGTTCTCCCGGATCTCGCGTCGCGCCTCCGCAAGCCGGTCCAGCTCCACGAGATCTAGCTCGACGTCGAAGTGACCGGCGTTGGCAAGGATCGCTCCGTCCTTCATCACCGAGAAGTGCTCGCCACGGAACACGTGGATGTTCCCCGTGGCGGTGATGAAGACGTCCCCGATGCGTGCCGCCGCCGCGGCGTCGAGCACGCGGTGGCCGCTCATTGCTGCAGACACCGCCCTGATCGGATCGATCTCGACCACGACGACGTCCGCTCCGAGGCCCTTCGCCCGCTCCGCAATGCCCCATCCGCAGTCGCCATAGCCTGCAACCACCACCGTCCGGCCGGCAAAAAGGATGTTCGATGCCCGGAGAATGCCGTCGAGCGAGGACTGGCCTGTGCCGTGCCGATTGTCGAACAGGTGCTTGGTGTCTGAGTCGTTCACGGCAACGACCGGGTACCGCAGCACACCTTGTTCGGCCATCGCACGGAGCCGGATCACGCCCGTCGTGGTCTCCTCGAGCCCCCCGATGACGGGTACGTCGGCCCGCTCCTTGTGCAGCACGGTGGTCATGTCCGCACCATCGTCGAAGACGAGATCGGGACCGGCGTCGATCACCGAGTGGATGTGGCGGTAGAACGTGTCAGAGTCCTCCTTGCGGACCGCAAACACAGGGATGCCGAGGTCGACGAGGGCCGCGGCCACGTCGTCCTGGGTAGAGAGCGGGTTCGAGGCACAGAGGACGACGTCGGCGCCCCCGGCACGCAGCGTCAGCATCAGGTTGGCGGTCTCGGTCGTGACATGCATGCACGCACCGACGGTGATCCCTGCAAGCGGCTGCTCCTTCTCGAACCGCTCTCGGATCGCGGCAAGCACGCTCATCCGGCGGCCAGCCCATTCGAGCCTCCTGTGCCCGACGGCGGCAAGACCGGGGTCGGCGATGTCGTGCGCCACGGCGGGGGTTTCCACGTTCATGTCTCCTTCAGCTGTCGTTTGAAACCTTCGAGCAGAGCGACCGGTGTCGGGTCAACGCCGGCGATCGATGCGAGGTGCACCGCGGCGACGTCGCCGACGACCGCCAGGCTGAAGAACCTGTCCAGGTCCGACGAGCCCTGGGCAATGACGTCGCCGATGATGTCCACGCTGCCGGAGAGGGTCGACGCGGTCAGCTCCATACGCCGCTCGATCCTCGGATGACCCCCGGGGTTGCGTAGCATGACGAGACCGACCGATCTGGCACCGATCTCGGGAAGAGCGCTCCACCCCTCCATCTCGTTGTGGTTGGCCTCGGGGATCTCCGAGGCGAAGGCCGGCATCTTTGCGTTCTCGTTGATCTGAGCCTTCCAGCGGGATGCGGCGACCGCCGCCACGCCGCGGCCTCCGTACACGAGGGCAACCTTGCCGTAGAGTCCATCGCCGAGGTCCCTTCCGAGGGTTGCCGCCGGGCCATCCCCCCCAGCGAGCAGCGAATCGACGAGCTCGGCGGTCTTCTCGAGCTCTGCCGGTGCGTCGCCGTCCCCTCCGGCGGCACCGGCGAGCACTCGCACCGTGAGCCCTGCCTGGGAGGCGAGTGCGGCCCGCGGTTGGAGACCGGGCGGCACGCGGACGACGGGCGCACCTGCGTTCTCGGCACGTTCCATGAGCCGTCCGCCGGTGGTGACGGCTACGATCCCGAGCCCGGCGTCGACCGCAGCATCGACCGCAGACAGCGTCTCTTCGGTGTTCCCCGAGTAGGACACGGCGACGAGCAGGGGGGCGGGAGCGGAGCCGTCGAGCCACGACGGGAGGCCGTAGCCCTGGTGCAACACGGTACGGATGCCGGGGACGGTGAGAGCCGCGACCCGTGCCGCCATCCCGGATCCTCCCATGGCGGCGAGGACGACGTCGCGGGCCAGTGGCATGCCGGGCATGTCGGATCCGGCTGCGTGTCGGAGCTGGTCGCCCGTTGCGTACACATGATCGATCATCTCCATCGGGGACCCCTCAACGCCCATCCCCGGGAGCCTCGTCGAGTGAGCGGATCTCATCCTCGAGCATCGCGGGGATGCCGTCCTCGACGGGATACCAGACGTGACACTCGTCACAGACGAGAGAGGGTGGCTCGAAACGCTCGCGAAGAGCACCGCCGCACCTGATGCACTGCATGATCGCTAGCAGGTCGCCGTCGATCAGGCTGCTCATGGCTTCGCCCCCACCATCGAGATGCGCGGCACGATCGCAAGCAAACCGCCGCCGACCACACCGCTCATGGCCCCGCCCCCACCATCGAGATGCGCGGCACGATCGCAAGCAAACCGCCGCCGACCACACCGCTCATGGCTTCGCCTCCACGATGGATCTGACTGCTGCGACGAGATCGCTCACACGAGGCGCATCCGGAGCCTCGACGTTGAGGCGAAGCACCGGCTCCGTGTTCGAGGGCCTCACGTTCAGCCAGCTATCACCGAGGTCGACGGTGACCCCGTCGAGCCGGTCGGAGGTGGCTTCGGGGAACGCAGCAGCGACGGCATCCATGGCGGCCTCCTTGTCCCCGACGACGAAGTTGATCTCGCCAGATTGAGAGTACGGCTCGAAGTCGCGCCTCAGATCGGAAAGCGGCAGGCCCGCTTCGGAGAGCGTCTGGAGAAGGACGAGCATCGCGAGGATCCCCGAATCGGCCCGGTAGTTGTCCCTGAAGTAGTAGTGCCCGGAGTGCTCCCCGCCGAAGATCGCACCCGTCTCCGCCATCACCTGCTTGATGAACGAATGACCCACTCGCGTGCGCACCGGCGTGCCACCGTGCGCGGTGACGAACTCAGGAACCGCCTTGGAGCAGATGAGGTTGTGGACGATCGACGCACCCGGTTCGCGCTCGAGAAACCATGCCGCGACGATTGCGGTGACGGTGCTGCCGGGCAGGGGCGCTCCTGTGTCGTCGACAAAGAACGCGCGATCGGCATCGCCGTCGAAAGCGACGCCGAGATCCGGCTGCTCCCGCTCCATCAGTGTCTCGAGGTCGCGCAGGTTCTCCGGACGAAGCGGGTCGGGGTGATGGTTGGGGAACGTCCCGTCCGGCTGGAGGTACAGACCGATCAGCTCGGCGTCGATGCCGGCGAACACCGCAGGCACGGCAACCCCCGCAACACCGTTCCCGCGTTCCACCGCTCCCCCCAACGCCGAGATCGACGGTACGTCGACCACAGACAGGACGTGCGCCACATATCCTTCGAGAACGTCACAGGTCGTCACTGAACCGCGCCTGGGTTTCGGCGCCGGGGAAGCAGCAGCCCCAGCCTTCACGTCCTCGAGACCCGTTCCGGTGCCGACGGGGGCGGCGCCCGCGAGACAGAGCTTGATCCCGTTGTACCCCTTGGGGTTGTGCGATGCGGTGACCATCGCTCCCGGCTCGTCCAGGGCCCCCGCCGCGTAATAGACCATGTCCGTCGTGATCATCCCCAGATCGTCAACATCGACCCCCTGCGACGTGATCCCTGCCTTCAACGCAGCCGCGATACCCGGGGACGACTCCCGGCAATCCCGACCGACCGCGATACGCGGGGAGCCGGCGAAGGAGGCGAACGCGGCGCCGATATCGCGAGCGGTCGCCTCGCTCAGCTCCTCGGGAACGAGTCCGCGCACGTCGTACGCCTTGAAGATGGAGTCCAGGGACATCGGATGCGATTCTATCCACGCCACCCGGGGCATAAGGTCCTTCGACCTCCTCCTACAATCGCCCGTCCATGCCGCAAGAGCTCACGATCTCAGTCGTCATCCCCGTGCACAACGAGGCGGGGTATCTCGCGGGCGCCGTCGAGGAGCTCTACGCCCAGCTCGCGGAGGTTCCGGCGTCGGTGTCGGTGCTACTCGCCGAGAACGGCTCGACCGATGCCACGGCGTCGCTGGCTGAGGAGCTGGCGGGTAGCTACGAGGGGCTCTCCGTGCTCCGGCTCCCCGACCCTGACTACGGAGAAGCCATGCGGAACGGCTTCCTCGCCACGACCGGAGACTGGGTCGTCAACTTCGACATCGACTACTTCTCGGGAGCCTTCCTCCAACAGGTTCTCGACGCCGGCGACGGGAAGCAGGTTGCGCTCGAAGCGCTCCGCAAG
>JBHHXA010000149.1:0-6202 GCA_046756805.1 Acidimicrobiia bacterium | reverse complement strand
CGCGGTGCGGTCCCTCACCGCCCCCGCCAGCCGGCGGATGTCCGCGGCGAGCGCCGCCACGTCCTTCCCGGCAGCGTCGGATACGACGGCAACCATGAGCCCGTCCTCGGTGTCGACGGCGAATCCGATGTCGTAGTGCAGCTTGTGGACGACCGTGTCTCCCTCGACCGATGCGTTGAAGGCCGGGAAGCGCCGGAGAACGGGAACGAGCAGAGCGATCAGGAGAGCCTCGAGCGGCGGTTTGCCCGAGGCCTCCCGCCTCGCCAGGAGCGGTACCGCATCTGCCTCCCCGTAGGTCGTCACGTGGGGGATCTCCCTCCACGAGCGGCTGAGGTGGGCCGCGATGGCGCGACGCGTCGGGGTCATGGCAACGCGTTCGACCGGTCCCCGATCGGCGCCTCGAGCATTCCGGACGTCGTCCTCGGTGATCCTTCCCATCCGACCCGTGCCCGCGACCCCGGTGAGGTCGACGCCGAGCTCCGCTGCGAGCCTTCTCACCCGCGGCAGCGCCGACGCTTCGGTGCCGGCTCGCACCGCCGCGGTAGGTTCCAATGTGCCGACGATGGGCGCCGCCTCGCCGGAACCCGCGTCCGGCTGTTCGCCGGCGGCGGGAAGCTCATCTTCGGTGGTCCACTGCTCCCCTGCCTCGCCGACCACGGCCAGCAGGTCGTCGACCGCGACGGTCTCGCCCGGTGCGGCACCGTGGTGGAGGACGACGCCTGCGTACGGAGAAGGAACGTCGACTACGGCTTTGTCGGTCTCGATCTCTACCAGCGGCTCGTCGAGCGATACCGGCTCGCCCACCGCCACATACCAGGACACGACGATGGCCTCGGTGAGACCCTCACCGACGTCGGGGAGGTGGAACTCGTGGGCCATCACGCCTCCAAAGTGCGACGCACCGCGGCCGCGATCGACACCTCGGTCGGCAGGTAATGCCGTTCCGCTCTCCGTAGTGGCACGACGGTGTCCCACCCCGTGACGCGCTCGATCGGTGCACGCAGGTCGTATAGGACGCGCTCCTGGAGCTCCGCTGTTACCTCTGCGCCGAACCCGGCCGTCCGCGGCGCCTCGTGGACCACGACGGCTCGGCCCGTCCTCGCGGCGGATTCAGCCACGGCCTCTGCATCCCAGGGCACGAGGGTGCGGAGATCGATCACCTCGACCGAGATGCCCGCCGCGCCGAGCCGATCGGCGGCGCGCTCTGCCTCACGGACCATGGCGCCGTATGCGACGACGGTGACGTCTTCGCCCTCCCTGGCCAGCCGCGCCTCGCCGATCGGCACCGTGAAGTGACCCTCCTCCACCTCTTCCTTGACGGCGCGGTACAGCCGGATCGGCTCGAGGAACACGACGGGATCGGGATCGTCCACGGCAGCAAGCAGCAGTCCCTTGGCGTCGCTCGGGGTGGCGGGCACGACGACCTTGAGTCCCGGAGTGTGGACGTAGATGGCCTCGGCCGACTCGCTGTGGTGCTCGGCAGCGCCGATGCCTGCCCCGAACGGGATGCGAATCACCATGGGTGCGGTGAAGCGGTGACGTGATCGGTTCCGGATGCGCGACACGTGGTTCACCACCTGGTCGTACGCCGGGTACGAGAAGCCCATGAACTGGATCTCGGCGATGGGCCGGAGCCCGGCGACGGCCATCCCGAATGCGGCGCCGACGATGCCGGACTCGGCTACGGGGGTGTCGATCACGCGGTCCTCGCCGTACCGGCCCTGGAGACCGTCCGAGACACGGAACACGCCGCCGGTCGCCCCCACGTCCTCTCCGATCAGCACCACGGCCGGGTTCGCATCGAGCGCAGTCTCGAGCGCATCGGTGAGGGCCTGCGCCAGAGTCACCGTCGCCATCAGCGACCATCTCGCAGCAGCCGCCGCCGCTGCTCCTCGAGCGTGGAAGTGGGATCGGCAAACACAGCCTCGAAGATCTCCTCGGCGGTCAACGGTGACAGTGCCTCCGCCTCGGCGACCGCCGCCTCGACCTGATCGGCCACACCGGCTCCGGCGGCCTGCTCGGCGGCATCGTCCCAGGCGTCGTTCGCCTCGAGGAACACCCGGACCCGGCGCAGCGGGTCCCGCTCCCGCCACTCCTCGACCTCGGCGTCCTCTCGATAGCGGCCGGGGTCGTCTGTCGTGGTGTGCGGTCCGATGCGATACGTGAGCGCTTCGACGAGGGTCGGTCCCCCACCTGCCCTGGCGCGCGCCACGGCCTCTGCGACGACCGCCCGCACGGCCACCACGTCGTTACCGTCCACGAGCACGCCCGGCATCCCGTAGCCGTCCGCCTTCTGGGCGATCGTCTCTGCTGCCGTCTGGCGGGAGCGTGGCATGGAGATCGCCCAGCCGTTGTTCTGGCAGAAGAATATCGTGGGGGCGGCGAATACGGCGGCGAAGTTCATCGCCTCGTGGAAATCGCCTTCAGAGGTGGCGCCGTCGCCGAACATGGTGAGGGCAACGGCATCCGTTCCTTGCAACCGCTCTGCCCAGGCGATACCCACGGCGTGGATCATGTGCCCGCCAACCGTGATCGACGGTGGCAGGACATTCACACCCTCGGGAGCGTGCCCGCCCCGCTCGTCGCCGGTCCGACCCAGGATGAGGTTCCGCCACGGATAGCCGTGCAACGCCATCGCCGCGGCATCGCGGTAGGAGGCGACGAGCCAGTCCCGGGGCTCGAGCGCAGACACCGCACCGATCTGTGCGGCCTCCTGTCCCTCGTACGGGGCGTAGGTCGCGAGCCTGCCCTGACGTTGCATGGCAGAGCTCTTCCGGTCGTAGCCACGGGCGACGACCATCTCGCCGTAAAGCTCGCGGATCTCGTCGACGGAGAGCGGGAGATCGCCGGTTGCGGTCCCGTCGGGCGCGAGATAACGGCGGGGCTGGAGCGACATGAGGAGGTGAGGCTACCCGACGACCAGAGCCACCCTTTTCGGCGGGACGACGCTCGTGATCGACCCGTGGGTCAGGTCGCAGCGGTCGTCAGCAAGTCGCCGAGCTCCTCTGCCGTCACCAGTACGGCGCGAGCCTTCGAGCCTTCGGAGGGGCCGACGATGCCCTTGCGCTCGAGGATGTCCATGACCCGTCCCGCCCGTGCAAAACCCAGCCGGAGCTTCCTCTGGAGCATCGACGTCGAACCGAGCTGGGATCTCACCACGAGCTCGATGGCCTGGCGGATGATCTCGGGGTCCTCACCGTCGAACTCGTCGGCAGCCTCGGCCTGCTTCTCGGCGACCTCGAAGACTTCCTTGTCCCGATACCGCGCCTTGCGCTGTTCGACCACCCAGTCGACCACGGCGTGGACTTCGCTCTCCGTGACGAAGGCGCCCTGGATCCGCTCCGGCTTCGGGTCGCGTGCCGTCACCACCAGCATGTCTCCGAGCCCGACGAGCTTCTCGGCGCCCGACGAGTCGAGGATCACCCTCGAGTCCGTCTGCGAGGCCACCGAGAATGCGAGCCTGGAGGGCACGTTCGCCTTGATGACCCCCGTGATGACATTCACCGAGGGCCGTTGCGTGGCGAGCACGAGGTGGATGCCGACGGCGCGCGCCATCTGGGCGATCCGTACCACCGACTCCTCTACCGCACGGCCCGCCACCATCATGAGGTCGTTGAGCTCGTCGACGATGATCACGATGAACGGGAACCGGTCGAAGAGCTCCTCGTCGAGCCCGCCCGCGTCGTACTTCTCCCGGTAGCTGACGATGTCCCGCACCCCCGCTTCTGCGAGGCGCTCGTAGCGACGGTCCATCTCCTGAACCGCCCACTGCAGAGCGTCGGAGGCCTTCTTCGGGTTCGTGATCACCCTCGTGAGGAGGTGGGGGACTCCGTTGTACTGACCCAACTCGACACGTTTCGGGTCGACGAGGATGATCCGCACCTCGTCCGGGGACGCTCGCATGAGGAGCGAGGTGACGATCGCGTTGATGCACGAGGACTTCCCGGCGCCCGTCGCCCCTGCGATCAGCACGTGGGGCAGGTCGTCGAGCTTGAGGAACCTCCCGGCACCGGAGATGTCCTTGCCGAGCGCGACCCGCATCGGGTCCGGGTCCGCCGCGGCTCCGGAACCAGTCAGAATGTCGCCGAGGGTGACGAGGGCGCGTTTGCGGTTCGGCACTTCGATGCCGATCGCGCTCTTGCCGGGGATCGGAGCCAGGATGCGCACGTCCGCAGAAGCAAGCGCATACGCGATGTCGTGCGACAGAGCCGTGACCCGGGAGACCTTCACGCCCGGTGCGAGCTCGATCTCGTACCGCGTGACGGTCGGGCCGGGAACGATCCGGGTGAGCCGGGCGTCGACGCCGTGCTGGTGCAGGGCCTCCTCGAGCTCTGCCGCGGTCTGCTCGAGCAGCTTCCTGCTGTGCCCGCCGCTCTCGGTGGTGTGAAGCAGATCGATCGGCGGCAGCACATAGCCAGAGGACGACGGCACCCGCGCCGCGGGCCGAGGCTTGGATACGGGTCGCGTCTTCTTGGGGCCCGAGCTCGACTCGTTCTTCGGCGGTGCCTGGCGCCGGACGCCGGTCGTCGCGACGACCGGACGCGGCTGCTCGCGGATCACGACCGCGGCAGGCTTGCGCAGCGAGCGGAGACGACGGAACGCCCTCGACACCCAGCCTCGCACCGTCAGCCAGACGTCACGCAGCGTGGCCTTCGTCACGATCAGCGCGCCGAGGCCGCCGACCGCCACGAGCACGAGGAAGGCGCCCCAGAACCCGACGAGACGCCGCATCGGGAACGCGATGAGCGAACCGACGACGCCACCCCGTGCCCGTACGCCCTCCATCGACTCTGCGAGGGACACGGTTCCGGTGAGGAGATGGAAGAGCGACAGCGACCCGACGAACACAACGGCTATGCCGAGGGCCAGCCGGGCGTAGTCGCGCCTCGGCACCGAGCCGACGAGGGCGAGACCGATGACGGCGATCGCCGGTGGTACGAACACCGCCCACAAGCCGAAGAGGAAGAGGAGCGCATCACGTGCGACACGCCCGATGGGTCCTGCGAGATCGAAGAACCCGAGCAGAAGGAGCACGGCGAGCACGATCACGACGAGACCCCAGAGGTCGTCTGCCTGACGACCGAGCCTGTCTCGTACCCGGGTTCTCCATCCTCTCAGCGCTGTGAGGATCCCGGTTCGGCTGCGTTGCTTGGCCCTACTCCGCCCCTTGGCCCCGCGGGACTTCGTCCGCGATGGCATGGGGGGCGCACCCTACACCCGGCCTCCAGGTTGGCAAATGACCCGCAGACCCGCTCGCCGATGAGGGTCAGACCTCGATGAGCACGGGAAACACCACCGGACGGCGGTCGAGCGTCTCCCTCACCCTCCGTCTGGCCACGCTTCGGATCCGGGCGCGCACGTTGTCGGCGTTGAGCGGGAGATCGCTCTGCGCGACCTCCTGCGCCACGTCGGAGGCGACGTCGCGATGCAGTGCGCCTGCGTCGTCGGTGACACCGTGGCTGTCGACATCGGGACCGAACACGATGTCGCCGGAGCTGACCTCCACCCCGAGAGTGACGATGAGCACGCCGTCGTCTGCCAGATGCCTCCGGTCACGGAGCACGTCGCCGACGTCGCCGAGGCCGGAGCCGTCCAGATAGACGTACCCTGCGGAAATCACCCCGCGCTCGACCGTGAGAGCCCCGTTGTGGAGAACGATGCGGTCGCCGTCCTCGCACACCACGACATCGGGCACGCCCATCGACCTGGCGATCCCGGCGTGGGCAGAGAGATGGCGGTACTCGCCGTGAACAGGAACGAACGCCTCGGGCCTGACGACGTTGAGGAACATCCTCAGCTCATCCTGGGCAGCGTGCCCGGACACGTGCACGCTGGCATTGCGCCCGTGCTGGACATCGACGCCGAGCCGCAGCAGGTTGTTGATGACGCGGGACACCTTCGTCTCGTTGCCGGGAATGGGTGTCGCCGAGATCACCACAGTGTCGCCCGGAACGAGCGTGATGGTGCGGTGGGACGCCGCGGCCATCAGCGACAGCGCGGCATACGGCTCACCCTGGCTCCCGGTGCATACGACGGCCGTCTCGTCCGCAGGGAGCTTCGACAGTTCCCCGGTGTCGACGAGGAGCTCTTCGGGAAACGAGAGCAGCCCGAGATCACGTGCGATGACGGAGTTGCGGACCATGGACCTGCCAAGGAACGAGAACCGGCGCCCATCGGCCACGATCGCATCGATCGCCTGTTC
>JBHHXA010000148.1:0-6203 GCA_046756805.1 Acidimicrobiia bacterium | reverse complement strand
AACTGAGTACGTGACGCCGGCCGCACCCTCGGTCACCGCAACAGGTGAGCCGGTCACGGTCACACCCGGCACCGCTAACGCGGCGCGCGCCGACAGCACGACCAGCATTCCGGCGACGAGCGAGATGCCCAGCGCTAGTGAGAGGAGGCGGCGCGGCGCTCGATGGCGACGCACGCTACTTCCCACCACTCTGCTTCCCCCTACCCTCATGCCGCAACTCTACTCCGGCACGGGCTTTTGTGTCCCAGCCGGGTTCGCGTCTTGCTCAATCCGGGCTGGTCATACCTAGCGAAGGCGGTTTGTCGTCCACCTGACGATCGACGCGCTCAGATCGGCTCGAGCCAGTCGAACTCGTGAGGGTCGAACGCTACGTCGCCGCCTTGCGAGACCTCCCGATCGCCCAGGATGCTCCGATACGTCCCGGGCTCGATATCGAGCGTTCCGGAGACCCGGACGCCCGCCACGTTGGCGATGACAAGCATCTCCGTCGCGGCGTCCGCGCGCCGGAAGGCGAACAGCGCCGGGTCGCCGGTCTCCACGGTCGCAAGAGAGCCGGTGCCGAGGACGGGGTGCGCCTTGCGCACGCTGAGCATGTTGCGCAGCCAGTGCAGCAACGAACCGGGGTCAGCTCTCTGGTCGGCGACGTTGACTTCGCCGGGCGAGTACCCGTCGGTGGTGACGAGGGGCAGGTAGAATTCGGAAGGCTCTGCGTCCGAGAAACCAGCCCCGGCACCGGGCTCCCACTGCATCGGGGTCCGCACGCCGTCGCGATCCTGGAGCGTGTGCAGGTCACCCATCCCGATCTCGTCGCCGTAGTAGAGAAACGGGCTCCCCGGCAGAGAGAGCAGCAGCCCGTGGAGCAACTCGATGCGAGCCCGGTCACCGTCGAGCAGGGGCGCCAGCCTCCTTCTGATCCCGAGGTTCTTCCGCATCGCCCGGTCGGGGGCGTACTGCTGGTACATGTAGGCACGCTCGGTCGCGGTGACCATCTCCAGCGTCAGCTCGTCGTGGTTGCGGAGGAACACACCCCACTGGCAGGGCTCGGGGATGTCGGGGGTCCGGGCCAGGATGTCGTAGAGCACCTCCGCCGAACCGCGTGCGAGCGCCATGAACAACCTCGGCATCACGGGGAAGTGGAACGCCATGTGGCACTCGTCGCCATCACCGAAGTATTCGGCCACGTCGTGGGGCCACTGGTTCGCCTCGGCGAGCAGGATCCGATCGTCGAACTCCTCGTCCACCATGGCGCGCAGCCGCTTCAGATAGGCATGCGTCTCAGGCAGGTTCTCGCCGTTGGTGCCGTCTCGCTCGTAGAGGTACGGCACGGCGTCGAGCCGGATCCCGTCGAACCCTGCCTCCAGCCAGAAGCGGAGCGTGTCCTCGACCTCGTCGCGTACCCCGGGGTTGTCGAAGTTGAGGTCGGGCTGGTGCCAGAAGAAGCGGTGCCAGTAGTAGGCATCGCCGTCTTCGTTCCACGTCCAGTTCGAGTCGTGGGTGTCTGTAAAGATGACGCGGGGCTCGCTCCACTGTTGCGGGTCGTCACTCCACACGTACCAGTCGCGGTACGGAGAGCCCGGTTTCCGTGCGCTCTGGAACCAGGCGTGGGCGTCGGAGGTGTGGTTGACGATGGTGTCTGCGATCACCCGCAATCCGCGGGAGTGGGCCGCGTCGAGAAACGCACGCACGTCGTCGACGGTGCCATAGCTCGACAGCACTGAGCGGAAGTCCGAGACGTCATACCCCCCGTCGCGCAGCGGCGACTCGTAGAACGGGAGGATCCAGATGCAGTCGACGCCCAGCCACTGGAGGTAGTCGAGCCGTTCGGTGAGCCCGCGAAAATCGCCCGTTCCGTCACCGTTTGCATCGCGGAACGCGTACACGGGGACCTCGTAGAAGACGGCGGTCTTGTACCAGGGGTCGGACATGGCCGGGAGTGTACGTGGCGGTTTCGCCGGTGTTCTGTCGCAGGTCGGCGTCGCCGCGTCGGGTGACGAGCTCGTGTCAGCCTTCGGGGCAGACGTAGGAACTGGGTTGCCCGTCGTTCCACCACTGCGCCACGCCGGCGCCCGACTCGGCCAGGGTGAACGGGACGGTTGCGCTGAGCCCACTTTCGATGAACACGCCCTCGAGGAGGCCGGTAAGGGTGTCGACGCTGCGGCGTACGGTGATCTCCGCGGCCGCTCCGGCGCTGCCTTCGCCACTCCGCGGCGTGAATGTGACCCTGGGGTTCGCTGCGCCGAACTCGAGGTCGAGCGCATGGCACACCTGCTGTCCCACCTGGGCGGGTGTGCCGAAGTTGGCGGCTGCGAGGCGGGCGCCTTCGGCGGCGCCGTCCTCCAGGTTGGAGCGTTGCGCATAGGCCCAGACTCCTTCTGTCAGGAGCAAGAGGGCGAGAGCGACGATCGGCAGCACCACGGCGAGACCCGTCAGCGTGATCCCGCGTTCGTCTTCTCGCATCGGCCGCAAGAACCTGGTTCCTACCGCGCTCATCGGCGCCCCCATCTGTCTTCTCGCCCTCGGCGACACCTGGCGTGTCGTCCGGGCCTGCCCATCCACACGATACGACGGGTGCCGGCCACTGGAAGGGGAGGCCCGGGAACGGAGTCCCGACTAGACGGCCTTGGCCCGGATTTCGATCTGGTCGGGGCTAGCCCCCGCCCTCCGGCCTCAACGGGTGATGACGTACTGGAACTGGCCGCGGCTCGGTGGTGCAAGATCACGGTGGGATTGCGGAAGCATGTGTTCATCGAGCTGCAACACGCTCATACCGTCGAAGTTGGACGCGGACCCCGGGGGGGTTGGGGTTCCCTCTCCGGCGTTCCATGCGACTTCACAATCGTCTTTCCGGCATCCCGTGTAGAACGTGTTGACGTAGACGGGGTGGAAGGCATCGAATCCCACGTCGCCGAAGGCCTCGGTGTCCAGCACGGGGATCCAGACCATTCTAGGCGACGCTGAGAGGACCTCTTGGAAGATGACGCCATCATCAGCGTTGGACCAGTCGTCCAGACAGTCGACCATCTCGGATCTCTCGGTGGGGGAGCCGCAAGCAGCGCTGGCCGCCGGTGTCAGGAAGGCCCACAGCGGCGTGTCGTCAACGAGTCCGCTGTTCATCACGATCGTTTGGAATGGCGGGCCCGACACGACATGTCTCAGACGCCCTTCGAAGCCCCCCCGACCCTTGACGAAACCTCGCTCGATGGCGCTTTTCGCGTCACTGCGTTCGTCCTCGGTGTTGCGGATGGCGGTTGTTTCGTTGGGCGCCCCGGTGTAGTTCGTCCCGCACGTGGCGCTCTCGGGGCGCCTCCCCGACGCGATGCCGTCCAGGCCGTGATCTACACCGTGGGCGATGTTCTCGGTAGCGATCCTGAGTGCTCGGCTCGGGTTGTTCCCGATGCTGCAGTTCGGGGAAGTGCCGATGGCCGGATCGCCGAACCTCGTGAATTCCAAGAACCGGAGGCGGTGGTCGTCTCCCTCGTCGCAGGCCTCGGTGCCTCCGAAGTCGTCATCGCCGTCGTCGTCGTCGTCGTCACGATCCCTCGTGGCCCGGAGACACACTTCTATCTCGTCGTCGGATCCCGGTGGGATTCCGATCGGCATGATCGTTCCCGCACCGATGGTGTGCATCGCGGCGATCTCGGCGAATGCGTTCGTCTCGATCGAGCCCTTTCCGATGACACCGCCGAACACGGTGTTCACGTCGACGTCCGGCACCTTGACCCGGATCTGGGAGAGGTTGGACGTAAAGCTCACGCAGTCGGTCGTTCCCGTCACGGAGTACGAGCCGGGCCGTGTCGGGTCGGTGCACGCCGCCCACTGCTCAGGCGTCACCCCCGGTGAGATGTTCTGGTTCGTGATGCGCATGACCTCGGCCGTGGCTGCGGCTATTGCTTGCGTTCGCGTCTCGAACGACACCTCCAGCCCGGCGGCGATCCCGCCCGTGTCGGAAGCCGCCTGGTCTTCCGCTCTCTGGTTCTGGCCGTGCGCCGCATCGATGGCAAAGGCTGCGAAGCCCAGCAGCACCACCATCGACAGGGCGGCGAAGATTATGGTCAGGCCCCGCTCGTCGCGCCGCAGACGACTCATCACTAGCACGGGTACGTCCCGTTCGACCAGGTCGGCGAGCCGGACAGGGGTTGCTCGAGGCGGAACTCGACCGTCGACTTCAGCGTAACGCCGCCGAAGAACGCATCCATGACACCGGTGACCGTATCGAGATCAGCTGTGACCGTGATCTCACCTCGGCCACCGATAAAGGTGTCGCCCGGCAGCAGTGTCAGCTCGATCTCCGGGCTCAGCGCTGGATTGACGGAGTCCATCCGCTGGCAGACCTCGTTGGCGATGGCGTCGCCGTCTCCGAAGTCCACGGCGGCGAGCCTCGCCCCCTCCCGGGCTCCGTGGCGGACGTCGTTGTGCTGACCGAACGCCCAGCTGGCCTCGATGATGCCGAAGACGAGCGCAAGGAGCAACGGGAGGATGAGGGCGAACTCCACCAGGGTGGCGCCCCGCTCCTCGCGCTGCAGGCGCCTCTGCCTTCTCCCGACCTGCATCCAAGACCCCCTGGGGCGACGAAGTGTACCGGTGCAGGGGAACGGCCGGGATGGTGTCTTCCGCTGCCCGCTAGTCGGCCGACCCGGTCTGGGCCATGGGGAACGTCGGGCCGTTCGCTACGGCAACGTGACGGCGAGGGTCGGGTCATCCGGTCTCGCCACGGCGATCGAGAGCATGACCCGGGCTACGTCGCCGTCGTCGACGGCGAAGGGGAGACCGAATACCTCGGCGGTCTGGTCGGCGTCGATGCGGGCGTCGAGAGCGAACCCCGCGAGCCAACCTCCGGGCTCTGCGAACGATGCGGTGATCGTCTCGACCGTCACGCCCTCGAGTTCGGGTATCAGGCCCATGTCCTGTACGAAATCGAGCGCCCCGGTGAAGTCGTATTCCTGCACCGGGAGATCTCCGAGGAAGGCCCGTTCCCCGACGAGTTCGGGAGGAATGTCGATGCCGAACTCATCCCAGAAACCAACGCCGACGGGACAGAGATCGTCCACGTCCTGAAGGTCCGATGAGCCGGGAGCCACGACGGAGAAGCCGGAGCCGTCGTCGAGCCAGAACGTGTTGCCGTCACCCGCGGACCGCTGGGTCAGCTTCAACCCCCCGATCGATACCTCGACCCTGCACTCGAACACGGCACCGACACGCGTGCCGGAGGAATCCACGCCGAACGTGGCGTCGCCGAGCGCGACGCTGACGGAGGACTCGGCCGTGAAGCTGGTCAGCTCACCGAGCGGCGTGCGCGGCGGTCCGACGGGTTCCACGACGGGGGCGATGGTCGTCGTCGTGGTTTTCGGAGGCTGCGTCGTCGTCGTGCTCGTAGTGGTGGTCGTTGTCGTCGTGCTGGTGCTTGTGGTTGTGGTCGGGGGCGCGGTGGTGGTCACGACAGCGGTGGTCGTCGGAGGCGACGTCGAAGGAGCAACGAGCGCATCGTCGTCCGAGCATGCCGCGGCAAACAACGCGAGCGAGACGATCGAAACGACGATCCGACGCAACGAGACCTCCCTGGCAACGTTCCTGAACAACAAAGCTACCCGGCGGCCGGTACGAGCAATGGGACTCGCCGCTCCTCGGGCGTGAGCCCACCGTGGTTGCCGATCAGGCGTCTGTCCGAGTAACGGTGGAGGAGCAGGTCGCCCTGGTCTGCGAGCAGGATCCCGTCTGGCCGGCGTGCCTCGAACGCGGCGTGAAGGGGTCCCGGTCCCCACCACTCTGCGGCCTCCTCGAACGGTACCCAGGTCGCCGGCAGAGACGCAGCGAGCGCAGCCCCATCGCCGCGCACGAACATGGCACGCCCATCGCCGTAGAACGTGCGGTCGTCGTGGTCCTCGTTCGGGATCCGGAAACGCCGCTCCACCGGGAAGTCCACGTGCCCGTGGTCCGCGGTGCCGACCAGGCCGACGTGTGCGGGAAGCCGTGTCGCGAGCGTCGACCACAGCGTGTCGGCCGCAGCAATGGCGTCGTCGTACGCCTCGCCGACCTGACCGTGCACATGCGCCGCAAAGTCGACCGATGCGAGATAGGTGAACACGAGCCTGCCCGGGGTGCGCGCCATCTCGATCGTGGCGTCGATCTGCTCGCCGAGGGTGGTGACCCCCTCGAACCGGCAGCCTCGGTACAGGGCCCTGGACAGTGGGCTGCTCTCGAACGGC
>JBHHXA010000147.1:0-6246 GCA_046756805.1 Acidimicrobiia bacterium | reverse complement strand
TGGAACCCCAATGACATCATCCAACCCACCTAAACCGTCCGGTCGAAACGTGGGCCACACGGTCTAGGCACGTTGTCTACCTGTTCATACCGTGTCCGTATGAGAGACACCTGGGTCTGGCTTCCCGCACCAAACCCCCTCGACAGGGGCGCTCAGCATCGCGCCGGACAGCCGGCGCGGGCGATGGTCGAGGAAGCCGATCCGCCGAACCGATATCTCCAAGGAGACATACCCATGAGGAACCCGAGAAGCATCGTTCTGCTCTTTGCGCTGGCGCTGGTAGGGGCGGCGTGTGGTGGAGGAACGACCAACTCGGATGCCGGATCGGTTCCTATCGCAGACACCACGCCGGTCTCCGTTGTCGTCGCATCGACCGAGGGCGCGGCGCACCTGACCGACGAGGAGCCGGTGGCGGAGGTCGAGGGGACGACCGAGGGCGACCCGAGCCAGGAAGAGAGCGAGGAGGCTCACGATGACGGTGGGGCCGCTCACGATGACGGTGGGGCCGCTCACGATGAGGGTGAGGCCGCTCACGATGAGAGCGAGGCCGCTCACGATGAGGGTGAGGAGGCTCACGACGAGGGTGGGGCCGCTCACGATGAGGGTGAGGAAGCTCACGACGAAGCACCCGTGGACTTCGATCGAGAGGTCGAGGTGTCGATGACCGAATTCGCCTATTCGCCGGATTCGATCAGCGTGACTTCAGGCGAAACCGTGCGATTCGTCCTGACCAACGATGGCGTCATCGAGCACGAGTTTCGGCTGACCACCGAACACGCCGCCGAAGAGCATGTCGCTTCCGGACACGAGGGCCACGCCGAGGGTGGAGAGGGTGGCCACGCCCACGGCGAGATTCTCATTCTCGTTGCTCCCGGCACAACCGAGGCGATCAACGTCGCGTTCGACGCGGATGCCGACTTCGACATCATGGCGTGCCTGATCCCCGGTCACTTCGAGGCAGGGATGTACGGCGACCTCGTGGTGGAGGGGTAGCCACCACCCCCCGCTTGCTGCGGTCCCGGAGCACGATGATCTCCGACGCCATGCGAACGAGCGCCCAGGTGTCGCCGCCGCTTCACGTCCATGGCAGCCGGGAACGTCGCCGTTCTCGATGGGTCAGCCCGGGTGCTCGTCGGCTACTTCCCGGCGGCGCCCCGGTACGAGACGGGCGGCGAGCCCGATGCCGACGAGCAGCGTGATGGCGGATGCCGATCCGACGGCCAACAGCTTGCGCCGAAGCGAAGAGACCGATGCGTACGTTTCTGCCTCACTGGCACCCATCGACACGCCCCACGGGGCGTTCTGGAGCGGTGCGTACGCCATCACGTGTCTCGTTGAGCGGTCGAGGCTCGTCGGACCGGGTTCGTGCGTCACGTTTGCGACCCGTGGAGAGCGGTCCTGCGCCATCGCTGCGTAGAAGGCGGGGTGATCACCCGGCGTGAGGAGATGGGCCGGGTTCGTCGACGCCAGCACCGTTCCCCGCTCGTCGACGAGATCGGCGTGTCCCGTCCGGCCGAGCCGTGACGCCGGAATGATCAAGTCTGACACGAGGGGCTCGGTGAGGTCCAGGACACCGACCATCGTTCCCAGTCGCTGCGCATTCCCGTCGTACAGCGGGACTCCGAGCGCGGATACGACGTGCCCCGAGTCGGGGTCCAGCCACGGCGTAGACACCGAGCGATCGTCGGCTGCGGCAGCGTCGCCGAGCACCCGCGCCAGCTCCGCGCTCGACAGACCGGACGGCTCCTCGAGGATCACGGTCGCATCGTCGTCGATGAAGAGCACGCCTGTGTGGAAGCTGGACGCCCGGGCGTGGACGGTTCGCAGCGCCGCCGCCAGCTCCTCGAACGAGGAGTCGGCAGGTGAGTCGGCGACCGACTGTGCCATCAGCTCGATCTCGAAGAAAGCTTCGACCACCACTCGATCCGCCTGTGTCGCCGCGAGCTGGGCCAGGCGCAGCCGACCTTCGTCCACCTCGGTCTCGACGTCGTCGAGCGCATCCCAGCCGAGCCACAGTGTGGGCACCACGGCGACGAGCACTGCCAGGAGCAACAGAACGGCCACCTTCATCCTCGGCGTCGCGTTGCGCACGTTCGCTCTCATCCGCTTGGTTCGTGGAAGCGTCTGGCGTTCATCTCGAGGATCCTCCGGGTACAGGGACAGATGATGTCGGGCTCTTCGAAGCCGACCTCTGCCATCAGGCCCTCATAACCGGGAACGTCGCATCCGTGATGGGCTCCGAAGAGATGACTCATCTCGTGGGCGAGCACCTGGGCATCGCGGCCGGGGCGTTCGGGGTGATGCGCCACGATCACGAACCGACCTCCGACCTCTGCGAACCCGTCTTCGGTCGTCTTCGGTTCCTGGCCGGAGAGGACGGCGACGATGTCCGCTCCGTCGAGGGGGACCGCCTGGTGCGCGGCCTTCATGAGCGCCGATATCGATGCGGCGCCATCCGGTGACTCCCAGGGCGTCGTGCCCACCGGGAGCAGGTGAATACCCACGCCCCGAAAGAGGCTCCCGGCATCGAGCACTACCCGGCGCGCTCTCGCCTCAGCATCGGCACCGTGCAATGAGCTCCACTCCTCGTCCCAGGACACGATCACGCGCACGGAGCTGATGACCGAGACTCCGTCGTCCGCATCGTTCGTCACGCGCCTTCCACATTCGAGGGCCATCGAACCGCCCGTTCCGTCTGTGCCGCTGACCATGTCGAAGACGGGGAAGGCCACTATCAACCAGACGACTGGGAGCGCGACGAGGCTGAGCAGGTAGGTCACTGGCAGTCGCCCCGGCATCTCACATGCCTCCGTCGGTTCCACGGGATTGTGGTAAGGCCGGCGAGACGCAGGTAGGGCCGGTGGACCCTATCGGCCGCATTCCGTAGCTGGCTCCTCAAGGGATGGGGCGGTTCGCTTCGATAAAGGGGTAAACCGCAGACCGCCCTGTGGCGAGTGACTGGGTGACGGTGACCATACGATCGCGATCTCGAGCGCCGCAACGTGCGCCGGCTCTAGAAGAGGAGCCGCTACGCACGCCGCGACCTGTGCGCGCCGTCGCATCCTTCGAGACCTTCTATCAGCAGGAGTTGAAGTCGGTGATCGGTCTTGCGTATGCCCTGTCCGGCAGCCGTGCCGCTGCGGAGGACCTCGCCCAGGAGGCGTTCCTCGCCGCGCACAAGGCCTGGGACAAGGTGGGGCAGTACGAGAAGCCGCAGGCGTGGGTGCGGCGCGTCGTCGCCAACATGTCGGTGTCTCTGTTTCGCCGCACGGTACGCGAGGCCCGCGCCGTAGCCAGGATGCGCGGCTCGGAGTCGTACCTGCCTGCCCTCCCCGCCGAGGACGAGGAGTTCTGGAAGCAAGTACGGGCCCTGCCGAGACGGCAGGCGCAGGTCATTGCGCTGCACTATCTGGAGGACCGGCCGGTCGCGGAGATCGCAGAGATCCTCGACTGCGCCGAAGGCACCGTGAAGGTCCACCTCCACAAGGGGCGGGCGAAGCTCGCCGACAGATTGGGTCTCGAGGGAGGCGAGTCATGACGACGCTCGATGCACGAGGGAGAAGCGCCGCGACCGCGATCCACGCCAGCGTCTCCGAGTTCGTTCCGACGACGACGGTGAGCGATCTGCTGCGGAAGCGCACCTGGCAATCGGCGCTGAACTACGCCGGCGTTGCAGCGGTCGCGATTCTCGCCGTCGTGATCGGGGCCTGGCTCCGCACAGCAACCGAAGATCCCGATGTCGCGGACACGATCCCGCCACGGCCGGTGACCACGACCACCGTGGTCGTCGAGCAGCCGAACACGCCGGTGATCGAGACCGAGACCGAGGTGCTGCCGCCCGCTACGACCATCGCTCCTCCCCCGGATGCCGGGCCGGCGCCCGACGAGGGTCCGCCCGCAGCCGTCCCCGGTGCGACCGGCGACGAAGGGGGAGAGGACGGGGTGGCGGATGATCCGCCTCCGGCCCCCGACACGACTCCGCCCGTGATCGAGATCACGTCGCCCGAGGACGGAGCGCGCTTCGAGGAGAAGACCATCCGATTCGCGGGAACGACCGAACCCGGCGCCGTCGTCACCGCCGGGCCGTACTCGGCCGATGTGGATACCTCCGGGAACTGGGCGATCGTTCTCGTGCTTTCACCCGGTGGCAACGGCGCATCGTTCACTGCCACCGATGCGGCCGGCAATGCGGCAACCGATCGCATCACGGTGTACTACGACGTGCCGGCAGAAGAGCCGCCGCCCCCAGAGGAACCGCCGCCCCCTGAGGAGCCACCGCCGGTGGAGTTCTCCGCCCACCTCACCTACGGCTCGTGCGCTTTCGACCCTCCGTACGACGTCTACTTCGGGACGGGGCAGCCCGGTTCGACGATTGCGATCACCTCCGAGTTCGGCGGTGGATCGACGATGGTCGACGCCGAAGGCCAGTGGGAGGTGCAGGTCTTCTTTCCCGAAGCTCCCTACGGTCTGACGTTCCTGGTGACCATCAAGGACGGCCACGGCGGTGTGAAGAAGTTCGAGTTCGTGTCCCTTGCCGAGGCATGACCTCCCGGGTCACAGGACCAGGCGCATGAGCGGTCTCGTCTCGGATCGTCTCGCGATCTCGGTGAACCCGGCGCCGGCGAACATCGAGGCGAGCCCCATCCACGCGTAGATTGGAGGCATCTCGCTGGATCGAGGCTCGACCGGGTAGCCCTCGACGGCCGCGGCGCCTCCGGCTCCGGCGAACACCACGGCAGCATCGAGCAGAGCGGTCGCGACACCCGTGCCACGATGGGCGCGGTCCACGACGAAGCAGGTGATCGACCACACCGGTGTGTCGTCCACGGGCTTCGTGACCCGTGATCTACCGAGTCGTCCAAAGACTTCGCGGGGTCCAAGCGATACCCACCCCACGGGCGTGCCGTCACGGTACGCAAGGAGTCCGGGGACGTGTCCCGCGACGACCAGCGCTTCCAGGGCGCGTCGATTGGGGTCACCCTTGAGCTGCTCGTACTCGGCCGATGTCTGTCGGTTCCACATGCACCAGCAACCTGCGTACGCTCCGCCTGGACCGAAGAGTTGCGCGAGGTCGTTCCATCGGTCTGCGGTCGCGGGATGAGTCTCGAGAGACACCGTCATCGAGGCTAGTGCCGTGTCGCGCAACGTTCGTGCTGTCGATGCCGAGCCAGGGGCGGCGCTCGGAAGGACGCAGGACGATGGCGTGGTCGGGTACTGCGTCGAGGACGAGGACGCCGCGAGCGGCGTACCTGGCCGGCAGAGCGGCGCAAGAGTTGCGTGTCACGGCACTGGTTGCGCCTGTGGCTCCTGTGAGTGAGCCGTCAGCTCTCGAGCTGCCCGCTCTGGCTGAGGAAGTTGACGATATCGTTCGGGCCCATGTAGCCGTTGCGGACGGTCAGGACCTGTCCCTCGGCGTCGTAGATGACGTGCAACGGGCTTCCCCTGGCGCCGAAGGTGCGCGTGGCGAGCGAGCTGTTGTTGCCGTTGCCGACGTCCCTCGCCAGCGGCCATACGCCCGCGATGCCCCAGCGCTCTGCGTCCGGGAGCCCGCGAGCGTTGTCCATCATGTTGATACCGACGAAGTTGACGTCGTCCCCTATGACCTGGGACAGAGTGAGGAGCTCAGGGATCTCCTCTTCGCACACCTCGCACCAGTTTGCGAAGAAGGCTGCCACGGTCGGCTTGCCGCGGAAGTCTGCGAGACGGACTCGCCCCGGCCCGTCGAGCTGCGGCAAATCCCATCCCTCCGCCGTCGTGTTCGACTGCTCGTCTGCTGCGGCATCTGCGGGGTCGGCCTTGGGCCAGACGGCGAGCCCGATGACGACCAACAACACGGCGCCGCCGATGGAGAATGCCGTGTTGCGGATGGCTCGTTTGCGCGCCGCCTCACGCCGCTGACGCTCCAGCTCGGCTTTCTTCTGGGCGCGCGCTGCTGCCTTGGACTGACGTGCCATCGTGACGCCCAACGTACGGTCGTTGACCGGGGTGGGCAGCACCGTCGCATACCCGACAGTCTTTGACCGGACGGGTGTGATCAGTTCGTGGAGATGGAGTAGTCGCCGAGCTCGTCCGACCACTCGAGGGCCACGAGACCCCTTGTGTCGGCTGCCTTTACGAACTGGAGGAAGCCGCTGTACCCGTATTGCTTCTCGGAGAAGCCGGGCTGGCGCTTTCGAAGCAGGTTCTTCAGACCGGAGAGCACGGTGGGGCTCGTCGACGATGCGCTCGGCGAGCGCGTGCACTAAG
>JBHHXA010000146.1:0-6318 GCA_046756805.1 Acidimicrobiia bacterium | reverse complement strand
TCATGGCCGGGGCGGTGCCGCCCCATCTGGTCTGCCAGTGGATCGAGGTGGCGGTGCTCAGCCCCGCCTACTGGCGCGCCTGAGACCCCTGACCGTGAGCCCGAGCGGACAGGCGCGGCCGGGACCCGGGGCGACGGTGGTCGCGGTGAGCACGGGAGGGCGGCGGTGGCCGGGAGAGGTCCACTGACTCAAGAGTTGCGCAGAGCGCTCCACGAGATGCAGATCGGTGTTCCGCGCGGTGAGGCATTGCGGAGGCTGGCGGATCGAAACGACGTCAGCGATCTCCGTACGTTCGTCACCGCCGTCACGCAGGCCGAGGACTACGGTCTGCCGATCGCTCACGTCCTCCGTGTGCAGTCCTCCGAGATGAGGACGCGTCGCAGACAACGCGCTGAGGAACTGGCGCTGAAAATCCCGGTGAAGATGGTGTTCCCCCTCGTCCTCTGCATCTTCCCCACGCTGTTCATCGTGCTCCTCGGCCCCGCGGCGATCCGCATCTCCGAGACCCTGTTCGGGCCATGAGCGCGAAGGCCGCGGGAGGGTCCGGGCCGCAAGGCAAGAACGTCGCGACGGCAAGGACCGTGCAGGCCGTCCTTGCCGGTGTGGAGAGCCAGCCGCGGGGCAGGTCGATTCTGCCGACCGGCTTCAGCCCCCTCGACGACGCTCTCGGCGGCGGGTTGCGTTCCGGGACCCTGACCCTCATCGGAGGCGTCCCCGGCGTCGGCAAGACCATTGCCGCAATGCAATGGGCGCGATCCATGGCGAGAAGCGGGTATGGCGTGGTCTACGCCTGTTACGAGCACGATGAACCGACGCTGCTGGGCAGGTTGTTGCTGTCCGAGCTGGGCGACATCGCAGCAACGGACGTCCGGGCCACCTCGTCTGAAGTGCGGCGAATGATGTGGGGGCTCGCCACCGGGGCGGTGAGCCTCGCGGACGCTTCCGAGGGAAACGAGGCTGTGCAGGCCGCGCACGCCGGTCTCCAGGAGTACGGCGACCAGCTCTGGCTCCACGCATCGTCTCCCGTCCGCACCGACGTGGACACGCTCGATGCCCTCGTGCCCGAGGGGAGCGAAGGGAAGGCGGTGCTCTTCGTCGACTACCTCCAGAAGATTCCCACGGACCCCGGTCATGCAGCGATCGGACTCAAGGACATGGCGATGCGGCGAGACATCGCGGTCATCGCGATCGTCGCGGGCGACCAGGCCGGTCTCCACAGGCGTCGCTTTCGCATGCAGCACCTGGAGTCTGCTGCGGCACTCACTTACGAGGCGGACATGGTGTTCCTCCTCAACGACAAGTACGCCGCCGTCTCGAAACGGCACACGGCTTATGACACGGTGCGGGCCGAGACCTTCAAGCAGCAGGTCGTCGTCACGATCGAGAAGAACCGTGAGGGGCCGACCGGTGTGAACCTGGGGTACAAGAAAGACTTCCTGCACTACCGGTTCGATCCCCGCGGCGAGCACGTCGAGGAACAGCTCGTCGACGAGGTCATCTTTCTGGAGTGACCGCCCCGGTCAGGTGATGCCCGTCGGACAGGTCACACCGGTGCCCTCGATCCCGCAATACCCGTTCGGGTTCTTCGCCAGATACTGCTGGTGGTAGTCCTCGGCGTAGAAGAACGGCCCCGCCGCTCCGATCTCCGTCGTGATCGTGCCGTGGCCCATGGTCGTCAAGCCTTCTTGCACGGCATCGCGCGTCGCGACGATGGTCTCGAGCTGCCGGGGGTCGGTGTGGTAGACGGCCGATCGGTACTGAGTGCCGACATCGTTGCCCTGTCGCATCCCCTGGGTGGGATCGTGCTCCTCCCAGAATGTCTTGAGAAGCTGCTCATAGGTGATCGAGCTCGGATCGAACACGACGAGCACGACCTCGGCATGGCCGGTCTGCGCCGTGCACACCTCGGAGTACGTCGGATTCTCGGTGAATCCACCGCTGTACCCGGCAGCGGTCGAGTAGACGCCGGGGAGCTGCCAGAACAGCCGTTCCGCACCCCAGAAACAGCCCATGCCGAACACCGCCACCTCCAGACCATCGGGGAACGGGGGCGTGATCCGGTTGCCGTTGACGTAGTGGTATTCGGGGACGGTGATGGGCTCCGGTCTTCCCGGGAGTGCATTCGCCGCATCTACGCTCTGCGTCCTTCTCGTGCCCATGTCGCTCCTCTCGGCATCGATGAGAACGCAACCGGCCGGTCAGCTGTTCCCGAACCGCAAGGGACAGCAGCCGGGACCTGTCGTGCCGGTTAGGGTCGCAGCCATGAGTGAGACCATGCAAGCGATGTGTGGCGACCTCGCCGCAGAGCATCTCGAGCTCGCAATGGTGGTCGAGGGGCTGCCAGAGGACGCGTGGGATCGCCAGACGCCGGCTGCCGGCTGGACCGTGCGAGACCAGATCGCCCACCTCGCGTTCTTCGACGAGAAGGCGCTCGAGGCGCACGTCGATCCCGTTTCGTTCGTGACCGAGGTGGCGGCCCTGGCCGAGGAGGGCGACCTGGAGAGCTATGTCGCGGTCGCCGGTCGGCGGGCCCGCGCGATGAGTGGTCCGGACGTCCTGGCATGGTGGGCGGGGGCAAATGCCGGGTTGCGCGCTGCGTTCGAGAACCTCGATCCGACGACCAGGATTGCCTGGTACGGGCCCCCGATGGCGGCCAGGTCGAAGATCACGGCGAGGATCATGGAGACCTGGGCACACGGTCTCGACGTCAGAGAGGCGCTCGGTCGGATCGATGTCCCCACCGGGCGGCTACGCCACGTCTGTCACATCGGTGTGCGGGCCCGGGCGTACTCGTTCGGCGTACGGGGCCTGGACGTGCCGGAGGTCGAGCCTTTCGTCACGCTCGCTCACGAGGACGAGACCTGGACCTGGGGCGACCCTTCGTCGCCTGAGATGGTGCGGGGGAGCGCGCTCTCGTTTGCGCTCGTCGCAACCCAGCGCAGACATCGCAGCGACTCGGACCTCGAGGCGACCGGTCCCGGGGCCGCCGCCTGGCTCGACATCGCACAGGCCTTTGCGGGTCCCGCAGGCCCGGGGCGGCCGCCGATCGCCGGCTGAGGGGCACTACGCGAAGACGCCCCCCGGGGAGGACCGGGAGGCGCTTCTGGTTCGACGAGTTCGTGTCAGGCTTCGTGTGATTCGCCTGTTGCCACGAATGTGAAGTCTTCGACCCCACCGTCTGAGGACTCCACGATCACGCCGAACACCTCACCGTGCGGTGCCTCGGGGAATTCGACTCTGATCTCCCACACACCGTCGTCGTTGGCATGGGTCACGCCGCCGCCGTACTCCGACTCGACCCAGATCTCGGCACCTGGCGTCGCGGTTCCCCAGAACACGTCGTACGGGATTTCCTCGCCGCACGAGCCGTACTTCTGGTGCGCCGTGAAGTTGTGGGTCTCTTCATGTGCCGGGTAGAACACCTTCATGAAGAACTGGGCCCGTCCGCCGTTACCGGACTCGACGACCACCTTGAACTTCTCGGCGTGTGGTGCTCCTTCGAAGATCACCCTGGCTTCCCACACCCCGTCACCGTTCGCCTCCGTGTGAGCCGTGCCGTACTCGGAGGCGATCCAGATGCCTGTGCCGGGTGTCGCGGTACCCCAATAGAGGTTTGCCGGGGGATCGTCGTCCGACGCTTCCCACTTCTGGTGTGCGGAGAACTCGTGCTTCTCCTCCGGGACGTCGAGGTAGACGGTCACTGCCGCCTCGGCCACGTTGCCTGCCTCGTCCTCGGCCCGGAAGGGCATGATGTTCTTGCCCGCTCTGAGCACGAGGGCGATCGACCAGTGACCCTCGTCGTCCATCCTCGCCTCGTACCTGCCGTAGGTGACGACGGCGTCGGGGTCGGTGACGCCTTTGAAGGTGATGACCTCACGCTCGACGTGGGCGCCGTTGCTGGGCGACGTGATCTCCAGCAGGACGGAGTCATCTACGTCGGCAGGGGGGACCTCCTGCGGGTCGTCGGCGCCGTCGGCGGTCTCCGGTTCCTCGACTGCCTCGGGGGCTTCGTCCTTCGGGCCGTCTTCCGTCGGCTTCTCGTGGGGAATCTCGTCCTCGACGGGCGCTTCCGGCTTGTGGTCCTTCGGCTCCTCCGCCGGCTCGTCCTTCGGTTGCGGCTTCGGCTCGGGGTTGAGATCCTCGCCGGGATCGATGTCGTCGCCGACGAAGTCGTACGAGCCGGAAGGCGGGGCGACCATGGAAGCGGCTTCGCCTTCTGTGTCGTCGCCGCCAAGGCTCATCATGCCGACCTGTGCCAGCGCGACGCCGGACAGCAGGACGACGGCGAAGGTCGCCATGAAGACGGCGAGACCTTTGTGCTTCAGCATTCGTCGCATCGGGAACCGCTCCTTTGGTTCGTATCTTCAGTTCCGGATGCCATTCCCGATCAGTCACTCGCCGCAGGGAGTCGCGAGGTTTACCCCAATCTCGAGATGTCGCCCATCAGCGGCAGCGCGCCGGCCGGGCCTTCGGCGTTCGTGATGTGCTTGCAGGGCATTGCTGCTGCTACGAGGGCGTGCCGGTGCCCCGGCTGGCCCCGGGCGGCCCCGGTTAGCATCGCCCCAGTGTCGAGCACGGTCCGCCAGTTCCTGAGAACGCTCTCCGAGCGGGTTCCGCTGTCGAAGGCGGCGGCGTGGGACGCCGTCGGTCTTCAGCTGGGTGCAGCCGATGGACCCGCCGAGCGAGTCGCCGTCGCGCACGAGGTCACCGAGTCGGTACTCGCTGCTGTGGAACATGAGCAACCAGATCTCGTGATCTCCTATCACTCGCTGCTCTTCAAGGCGACGAACCGGCTCGTGGCCGGAAGCTCGCCCGAAGGGAGGGCCTACCGTCTCGCCCGGCTCGGTGTTTCGGTGGCAGCGGTCCACACCGCGTTCGACGTCGTGCGCGGTGGTGCGGCTGACCGGCTGGCATCGGCGCTGGATCTCGTCGAGCCCCGAGGGTTCGGGCCGTTGTGGCCGGCGGACACGGTCAAGGTCTGCGTGTTCGCTCCCGAGTCCGACTCCGAGGCGCTGCTCGGCGCCATGAGCGACGCCGGCGCCGGCGACGTCGGCGGATACAAGTCCTGCTCGTTCCGCACCACCGGGACCGGCACGTTCTACGCCCCATCGTCTTCGGCCCCGGCGGCGGGCCGTCGCGGCGAGCTGAACCGCGAGCCGGAGGTGCGCCTCGAGGTCGTCGCGCCGAAGCACCGGGCAGATGCCGTGGTCGCGGCGGCGGCAAGCGCGCATCCTTACGAAGAGCCGGCGATCGACGTCTACGACGTTGCGGCCAACGCCGGGTTCGTCGGGAGACTGGGCGCGCTCGAGTCGACGCATTCTCTGGGCGCGTTCGCCGTGGCGGTCTCAGAACAGCTCGGCGCGAAGGTCCGAGTTGCAGGTGACGCCGGGGCCGAGGTGGCCCGGGTCGCGGTCGTTCCGGGCTCGGGTGCTTCGCTGATCCCCAACCTGGGCGACGTCGATGTGCTGGTCACCGGCGATGTGTCGCATCATCAAGCGAGGGGTGCGCTCGACCGCGGACTCGCCATCGTCGATGCGGGCCACGCGCCGACCGAACGCCCCGGTGTTCAGGCGCTCTACGCTCTCGTCGCCGAGATCGCAGACGATGCGATCGACCTGACCGCCATCGACCCGGATCCCTGGAGGGAATGACGTTGGACGAGTTCCGCAGCCTGGCCGATCTGCTCGACCTCCAGGACGTAGACCTTCAGATCGATCGATTGCTGCACGACCGGGAGTCGCTGCCCGAGCTCGTCGCCTATCGGGAGGCCGCAGCGCGTGAGGCCGACCTCAGCGCCCGCCACGACACGGTCGCATCCCAGCTGCGAGAGACCGAGCTCCTGCTCGACAAGACCACCGGGGAGCTGGAGCTCGCGCGGCTCAAGCTGTCGCAGGAGCAGAACCGGCTGTATGCGGGAGGGCTCAGAGCGAGAGACGCCGACTACCTCCGGCGTGAGGTCGAGATGCTGCGCACGCAGGAGTCGAAGATGGAGGACGAGATCCTCGAGCTGATGGAGACCAAGGACGAGCGCGAGACCGGTCTCGTCGAGCTATCGGACGAGCTCGAGAAAGCGCAGGCCGACAGGGGATCGTTGGAAGCGCTCATCACCGATGAGTGGAGGAAGATCGACGCCCGGCTCGCTGTGAAGGAGGAGCGAAAGGCCACCGTCGCGTCGCTCATCAGTGATGAACTCATGACGCTCTACGAGGAACTACGCGGAGTCAAGGAGGGTGTTGCCGTCGGCAGGCTCGCCGATGGTGTCTGCGGTGGGTGCCACCTCACCCTCACGCCGGCCGAGCAACTCGAGGTGACGCGGAG
>JBHHXA010000145.1:0-6327 GCA_046756805.1 Acidimicrobiia bacterium | reverse complement strand
CTCATCGAGCGCACACGCAAGCCGTGTGAGGATGCCATCGGGGCCGCGGGATTGGCGGCGAGCTCATCGCCCGCGCTTTCGCAGACGCCGACGATGCCGGATGTGTGAAGACGTTCGTCGTAACGGATCGGTCGAATACTGCAGCCGTTGCGCTGCACGAGGCTGCCGGTCTGCGGGGATCCGGCGCAGATGACGTGGTTCTTGGAATCCAACACTGGAGTGGTCAGTGACGTACGAGTTCAGCCGTGACACCAGCCTCGAGCGCACCGGCTCGGGAACGTGGCGGGGAGAGGTGGCAGACGGATGGGACGTGGCAGGGGTGCCCAACGGCGGATACATCATGGCGCTCATGCTCACGGGCATGCTCGGGGAGGTGGAGCAGCCGGACCCGCTCACAACGACCACACACTTCCTCGCCCCTCCTCGTCCCGGCCTCGTCGGACTCCACACGCACGTGGCCAAGTCGGGGCGGAGGTACTCGACGGTCAGGGGCGACCTGCTCCAGGACGACCGGATCATCGCCACCTCGATCGTCATGGCGGCCGACCTCGCGCTCGATGGGCGAGACGTCCGCGTCGACGTGGCGCCACACGGATATCCGTCCCCAGAGTCGTGCCGGGTCGCGACGAGGACCGGGCCCGGGTCCGTCGTCGCCGTGCTCGATCGTGTCGAGATCCGCATGGCGCCCGATCTCGCCGGGTTTGCCACCGGGAACCCGTCGGGTGAGGCCGCTGCCGGCGGCTGGGCACGGTTTGCGGACGGCAGGCCCATCGACACTCGATCGCTCACGTTCTTCGCCGACACCTTTGCACCCCCCATCCTCAACCTGGGGCTGGAGTTCGCCTGGGTGCCGACGCTCGAGTTGACGGTGCACGTCCGCAGGAGACCGGCCACCGAATGGGTGGCGGCCAGGTTCTCCTCGCACGTCATGATGAACGGACACCTCGAAGAGGACGGCGTCATCTGGGACGAAGACGGCAGTCTCATCGCACAATCGCGACAGATCGCCGTGCTACCGGCTTCGTCGTGAGTCGCGAGGAATACGTCCGGAACCCAGGGGGTTTCGTCTGCCACCGGATCTGCCACGGGGACCGCTGGAGTCAGCACCGATGACCATCACACGCGACGGAGAGCGACGCCGTGCGCTCGACCACGCCCTCGAGGTGGTGCGCACCCGCACCTTCGGGGTGACGGACCCCCTCGCCAACGACGACGTCCACCGCCAGCACAGCCCCCTCATGTCGCCGATCGTGTGGGACATGGGGCACATCGCCAACTTCGAGGAGTACTGGCTTCTGCGTCAACTCGATGGGCGGGCGCCGCACGACGCCTCGTTGGACGAGCTGTACAACCCGTTCGACAACCCGCGCTGGGTGCGAGCGGACCTCCCGATCCTGAGTCGACCCGAGGCAACGGAGTATCTCGATGAGGTGCGGGGTGAGGCTCGTGACCTCATGCGCCACACCGACCTCGGCTCTGGAGCACCGCTCGTGAAAGACGGCTACGTCTGGAACATGGTCGTCCAGCACGAGGCGCAGCACCAAGAGACCGTGCTCCAGTCCCTCGATCTGCGCACCGATCTCGACCCATACGAGCCCGCAAGCGAACGTGCCCTCCCCATCTCCCGCAGGCAAGTCGACGACACCGACCGGGTCGTGATCGACGGAGGGCCGTTTGCAATGGGCACGGACGACCGCGTGATGGCCTACGACAACGAGCGGCCGCGACACATGGTGGACGTCCCCTCGTTTGCCATCGACCGATTCCCGGTCACGGCGCGCCGCTACGCCGAGTTCGTCGCAGACGGCGGATACCGCAGGGGCGAGCTGTGGTCCCAGGAAGGCCGGGTCTGGCTCGCGGATGCAGGGCACGAGACGCCGCAGGGCTGGATCCCGGACATCGGCGGCGGCTGGCTGGTGCGACGGTTCGGGCGAGTTGGCCCGCTCGATCCTCGGGAGCCGGTGCAGCACGTGAGCTTCCACGAGGCCGAGGCGTTTGCGGCTTGGGCAGGAGGCCGCTTGCCCACGGAGCCCGAATGGGAGAAGGCGGCGGCCTGGGACGCCCGGTCCCGATCGTCGCGGACATATCCCTGGGGCGACACGCTTCCAACGGCGAGTCACGCCAACCTCGATCACGGCGTATGGGGCCCGGCGCCGGTCGGCAGCTACCCGAAAGGTGCCTCAGCAGCGGGAGTAGAACAGATGCTCGGGGATGTGTACGAGTGGACCACCTCGGCGTTCGCCGGATACCCCGGCTACACCACGTTCCCCTACCCCGAATACTCCGAGGTGTTCTTCGGCGACGACTACCGGGTGTTGCGCGGCGCATCCTGGGCAACCTCGAAGTGGGTGGCGCGCACCACGTTCCGCAACTGGGATCACACGATCCGACGTCAGATCTTCTCCGGATTGCGTCTCGCGTGGGAGGTTGGATGATGTGCAGGATGGCGGCATATCTGGGGCCCGAGATCCTGCTCTCGCACGTCCTCTACGACGCTCCCCACTCGTTGCAACACCAGGCCCACGCACCACGGGAGCTGATCTGGGGCACGGTCAACGTCGACGGAACCGGCGTGGCGTGGTGGGACGGTGAAGACGCAGCGCCCCTGCGGTACGTCACGGCTGAGCCACCCTGGAAGGACGCGAACCTGCCCCACCTCGCTCCGCGCCTCCGCTCCGGTGCGATCCTCGCAGCGGTCAGATCTGCGACACCGGGCATTCCGTTCGGAGCGGGCAACGTTGCTCCGTTCGTATCGGGGAGGCTGGCGGCCGTGCACAACGGCTTCATCTCAGGTTTTCGAGGGCCGGTCGGTCGTGCCATGATCGCCGGCCTTCCGGACGATCTCTACGAGAACCTCGACACCGTGAACGATTCGAAGGCACTGTTCCTGACGGTGGTCAAGCACTACGCAGGTGACCTTGTGGGAGCAGTGCGCCGCGCGGTGCTCGAGGTCGCGGAGCTGGCACACGGCGAGGGACGGGGCGCGGCGCTCAACCTCATGGTCGGCGACGGGACACGAGTCGTAGCTACCCGGTACTCCGTTGGACTCGAGGTGAACTCGCTGTACACGGCATCGAGAGGCGACGCCCAGCTGCTGGCATCCGAGCCGTTCGACGACGAAGCCGATTGGAAGCCGGTGGAGCCGGCGCACCTGATCGACATGACCCGGCACGGTCTGACGGTCGTCCCTTTGGAGGCACCATGAGAGCCGGCGGCGACGCCCCGGGCACGATGCGTCGCCTCTCTCCTCCTGCCGACTATGGCGCCGAACTGGCCGCCGACGCCCGTAAGGGACTGTCCGGCGACACGAAGACGTTGCCGTCCAAATACTTCTACGACGCTCGCGGCTCGTAGTTGTTCGAGGACATCACCCGGCTCCCCGAGCATTACCTGACTCGGGCTGAGACGCAGATCCTCGAAGCCTTTGCCGGCGACATCGTCGACCTCATCCGGCCCCATGAGATCGTGGAACTCGGGTCCGGTTACTCGGTCAAGACGAAGGTGCTCATCGATGCGATGCGGAGGATCGGCGAGGGCACCCGATACGTGCCTATGGACATCTCAGAGGATGCGCTCAGGGAAGCGGCACAGGCTCTGTGCAACTACTACCCGTGGCTGGCCGTCGACGGGCTCGTCGGTGATTTCTTCACCGACCTCGACCGTGTCCCGAGACACGGGACCCGACTCGTGACGTTCTTCGGATCGACGATCGGGAACTTCGACCTCGAGACTCGCCTGCGGTTCCTCTCTGCGGTGACGGGAATGCTCCACCGCGGGGACGCACTCCTGCTCGGGGTCGATCTCCTCAAGGACCCCGAGATACTGGTCGCGGCGTACGACGACTCGGCGGGTGTGACGGCAGAGTTCAACAAGAACATCCTCCAGGTCGTGAACCGTGAACTGGGCGCTGCGTTCGACGTCGATACCTTCGATTACTTCGCCCGGTGGAGTGCTGAGTGGGAGCGCATCGAGATGGGTCTCAGAGCGAGGCGGCACATGGTCGTCGAGGTTCCGGGTGCGGGCATCACCGCCGAGTTCCTCGAAGGCGAGGAACTCCACAACGAGATCTCCTGCAAGTTTCGCAAGCACACGATCGGCCGGGAGCTGACGGCGACCGGTCTCGACACGATCGGCTGGTTCACGGATCCGCAGGAGCGGTTCGCCCTCGTGCTGGCCACGCCTTCTGTTTCGGCGGCGAGAGCGAAGCCGCGGCCGACGTCTGACGGGGCGGACGGCGCCGGCAGCAGAAGGTGACCTGCGCGGTGCCGGGGCGGAGGCCGACGCCTGACGGTTGCGACGGAGTGGGATCGTCGCCTCTCAGTTCTCGGGGTGGTCGCAACGATCGACAGAACTTCGTGTCCCTGCCGCTCGCTGTGGTCGAACGCATGTTCGATCATGCATCTGGAGAAGACGGCTCCGAGGGGACAAGGGCAGTTCAGCGCCGTACGCGGTCCCCCCGTGCCCATCGCCCCGACACGACGTGACGCCCCGCCGCGTGGCGGGGCGTCACACCAACGGGTGGAGGTGCGGGGACTCGAACCCCGGTCCCATGAGGTTTCAACGACGGCATCTCCGAGCGCAGTCAACAGCTGAGTGTCAGGCCGTGAGTCGCTGCTGACCCTCTTCTCTCGGCCTTATCCGGAGGAGATCTTGACCGGGGTCTCCGGAGACCCCCCGGCTGCGTCCTGCATTGCGTTGCCCCGGTCCGGCGAGGCAGGAACCCCCCGGGGGGACAGGCCGCTATTGGTTAGGCGGCCAGTGCCAGATTGTTGTCGGCACGTATGTGTTTCCCGGCTCTTTAACGAGGACTCCGGGGACCTCGGCTCGCTTCCGGCGTCTCAACCCTCACAGTCGAAACCGATCACCCCCTGGTGGTTGGTACAGCCACAGGATACCCCTCACCCGCGACACGACAACGCAGAGATCGCGATTCCCATTGCTAACCGGCATCGGCCAAGGCTACGCTCACTGTTTCTATTCGTGGCGGAGTAGAAAGCACGCAGCTCTTCTCGAGGGGCGGAAGGGCACTGGACGGGAGGCATTCCGGTGCACCATCGTCGTCCGCGGGCTTACTACGCCGCAGGACTCTTCAACGAGGCCGAACGAACCTACAACCTGCGGGTCAAGGCGATGCTCGATGAGCTCGGCTACGAGACCTGGTTCCCCCAGACCGACGCGGGCTTCCTCGAGGACTACATGGATCAGGGCATGACTCTGGCCGAAGCACGGCACGAGATCTACCGCATGAACCTCGCTGCCGTGAATCGCTCAGACGTGCTGATCTTCAATCTCGACGGTCGCGTCCCGGACGAGGGAGCATGCGTCGAGGCGGGGATCGCCTTCGGGAAGGGCGTCCGTTGCGTGGGGCTCCAGACGGATTTCCGCGCCGTCGAGCCCGGAGGCAACAACCTCATGCTCGACGGCATCCTCGACTATGAGATCGCCGGCGACATCACCGCGCTGCGTGAGATGCTCGAGCCGGCGAAGATCTCGGTCGATCTCACCAGCGATGAACCACACGTCGAGATCGACACCAGACCGGCGGCGCCGTATGTCGCGGTCGCGGGCCCGCTCGGTGTCGGCAAGAGCGCCCTCATCGACCTCCTCTCCCGCCATGGCAACTGGGAGGCACTCAGGGAGCCGGTAGACGAGAACCCGTACCTGTCGGACGTGTACGCCAACCTGAGCGATATCGGGTTCAGGATGCAGACCTACTACCTCGGCCGGAGGGCGGCTCAACATCTCGCCGCGGCGACGAGAACCGGGCCCACCCTCCAGGAGCGGAGCATCCTCGAGGACGCGTTCGTCTTCTTCCCTGCATACCGCGATGCCGGCGCCTACGACGACAACGATCTCGCGACACTCATGACGCTGTACGAAGTCACAGTCGCGGCGTTGCCCGTCCCCGACCTCATCATCGCCGTAGATGCGCCGTTCGAAACGTGTGTCACCAGGATCAAGGAACGCGACCGAATCGCCGAAAGGGAAATAGATCAGCGTTGGCTCCGAACCGTCTACGCTCACTACCAGCGCTGGATGACGACGACAGGGGGGATCCCGGCGGTGACCATCGACTCCGAGCGTCTCGACTACGTCAACATGACTGAGCACCAGGCAGAGGTCGTCCGCATCGTCAACCGGGCTGTGGAGAGAGCCGGCGTCGTGGTGTGACGGGTAGGAGTCCCACGTCCGCGGCACCGACGACCACGGCGGCAGTTGCCCTTGCCATGCTCGCCGCGTTCCTGTGGGCGACATCCTTCATCTACATCAAGGTCGGGCTCGAGGAGATCCCACCCCTCGCGTTTGCGTCTCTGCGATACATGATCG
>JBHHXA010000144.1:0-6359 GCA_046756805.1 Acidimicrobiia bacterium | reverse complement strand
TCATCCGAGGACTCATCGCCGGCGTCGGTGACTCCCGAACATGCCGCACCGAGGGCTACGACCGCTACCAACCACGTCCGCCGCATGTCAGCATTGTGTCGCAGGCACTGCCCTACCGGACATCGGGAACGTCGCGGGCCGACGGTGGAGAGGGCCGCCGATAGCTCCGACCCCGTTACGACGAGGCGATCGAATACGCGGCGACCTCGAGCCCGGCCTCGAGTGCCGCACCGAGATAGGACCCGGCCGCCCGTACCGGGTGGTGAGAGCCGGGCGGAAACGCACCGAGGGTCAGCGCACCGGCAGCGAGGGCAAGCGCCTCGAGGTGCGGAGCGAGGTCGGCGACGCCAACGATCCGTGTGACGACACCAGACTCCACCGCCGAAGTGACCCTGGCGATCGCCGCAGCCCAGTCCCCGGTGATGGGGGCGACATATGCGTCGTAGCCGGCTGCGCCTTTCCGGGGGCGGGCCCATCGCGCCCCGACCGGGTCGGGGAAGGGAATGGGCTCGCCGCGGCGTATCGGCGAACCGGGCTCGGTCCAGGCGATGGTCACGTCGAGAATCTCACCTCCCCGGGCGGTTTCGTGAGTAGCAAGACACGGAGCGATGCCAGACGCCAGGTTGGCACCGACGAGGAGTGAGAGCCCGGCCTCGGCAAACTTCCGGCCGTACTGCTCCTCGACATGGTCCCCATCGGCGAAGACCACGCACCCGATGCCCGCTTCGAGCGCTCGATCCAGGGTGCGGGTCGGGGCGTCGATCGCATCGGTCACCACGAGGTCGTACGACGCGAGGTCGGTCATGGATTCCAGCCGATCGTCGTGGCCCGTTGGTGTCTTGTCGATCAGGCCGATGGCCGTGAGCCCGGGCTCACCCAGGAGGATTCGCCCGCACCTCGTGCCGACGTCTCCCCGCGGGTCGAGCGCGATCCGCATCGATCAGCGAGGCGTGGTTTGGCGCTCGACCGGCTCCCACGTTCCCGCGGCTCGAGGTCGCTTGACCGGACGGCGCAAGAACGCAGCGATGCCGGTTGCGACGGCGATCAGCACGACCGCCCTGGCTCGTCCGTTCATGCATCGCACAGTAGCGAGTGCGCTCCGCATCGAGCGCGGCTTCGGATGGTTGCGGTCACGGGGCGGGGAGCGCGCTGGGCTCGGCGCACAGGGCTTCGATCTCGACGGGGTCGGTGGGAAGACCGCTCGTCAAGTTCTCGTGGCCTGTGGCGTCGATCAAGACGTCGTCCTCGATCCTGACGCCGATACCGCGGAACGCCTCGGGGACGGGGTGCTCGATCCAGCCTGCCGCGTCGCGCTCTTCGTTTTCGAGCTTCTTCGCCGCTGCCGTTCCGAGCATCATCCGCCTCTCCGTCCACTCCTCGACGTCGTAGACGAGCTTGGAGAGCCGTACCACTTCTCGATCGGGGTCGACGTAGAGGCCGGGCTCGACTGTGAACGCCATCGACGGCTCGAGCGACCGGGGCCGGCCGTCTACGCCGTAGGCCCCGGCGTCATGGACGTCCAGACCGATCCAGTGGCCGGTGCCGTGCATGTAGTACTCCCGATAGTGATGCATCGCCTTCACGTCCCCCACGGGACCGGGGAGAAGACCCAGGTCGACGAGACCACCGGCTATCACGTCGACGGCCACGTCGTGCACCGCCCGCATGGTCGCGTCCGGTCGGCACTCCGCGAGCGCAGCGGTTTGCGCGGCGAGCACGACCTCGTAGACGGCCCGCTGCGGCTCTGTGAACCGGCCGTTCACGGGGAAGGTCCGGGTGATGTCGGATGAGAAGTACCCGACTTCGGCGGCTGCATCGATGAGGAGAAGATCTCCGTCCTCGACGCGACGGTCGTTCTCGGTGTGGTGGAGAATGCACGCATTGGGACCAGAGGCGACGATCGAGGGGTAGCCGTTGCGCATCGACCCGTTCGTCCGGAACACATACTCCAGGGCCGCCTGGACCTCGTACTCGAACATCCCGGGGTCGGTGTATCGCATGGCCTCCGCATGGCCGAGCGCGCTGACCGTGCAGGCTTGGCGGAGAGAGGTGATCTCGGCATCGGTCTTGCGGAGACGCAGCTCGCCGAGAAGGGGTGCAACGTCTCGCAACTCGACCGGTACCGGACGGCCGAATCTCGTCCCGACGGCTCGCACCTTGTTGATCATGGCGGTGAGGCGTCGCGTGATGGCGCTGTGCCCGAGAGGCGCATAGAGCACCGATCGGCCGATCAGCCGCTTGGTGACCTCTGCCTCGAAGTCGGCGATGGGGTATGCAGCGTCGGCGCCGTACCGCTCTCGCGCTCCCTCGACCCCCTCCCGCCGCCCGTTCCAGATCTCCTGCTCACGATCCTTGGGCCGCACGAACAGAACGTACTGCTCTTCTGGAGCGGACGGATCGATCAGCACCAGGGCGTCCGGCTCCTCGAACCCGGTGAGAAACCAGAAGTCGGACGCTTGACGGAACGAGTGGTGCACGTCACCGTTGCGAAGGCTCTCCGTTGCGGCCGGAATGACGGCGATGCCTCCGCGCAATGCCTCGCCGAAGCGCTCTCTGCGGTCCGAGATCGATGTGATGTGCGATGTCATGTCGGCAGCGTACCGGCGTCTGCGGGCCTCCCGGACCCGGTGTAAGGTGCCGGTGCTCGGGCTCCGGCCCGGGTGCCGTGCGACGGAGCGAAGCCGGTTTGAATCCGGCGCTGTCCCGCAACTGTGAAGCCCCGATATCGGGGACGAGCCAGGTCGCCTCCCGACACGGTGGCTGGAGCCGCTCTCGGAGGAGGGGCCGCTGCAGCGTCGGTACGGCCTCCTCCACGGAGAGGAGTCCCGCACCATGCGAAGATTGTTCACCCTTCTGGCCGTCTTCCTGCTGGTTGCAGCCGCCTGCGGAGACGACGCGGACGAGGCGGCGAGCCCGTCCTCGACCGTAGCGCCAGCGACCACCATCGCGGCACCGACCACGACGATCGCTCCGACGACGACCGCGGCACCGACGACCACCGCCGCCGCTCCGACCACGACGGCAGCCGTAGACGACGGATTCCCCGTGACCGTGGTCGCCGGCGATCGCGAGGTGACGATCGCGGAGCGGCCGACTCGCATCGTCTCTCTGTCCTCCACCCACACCGAGGTGTTGTATGCGCTCGGAGCAGGAGATCAGGTCGCCGCCACGGACCTCACCTCCAACTTCCCCGCGGCAGCCAACGACACACCCAAGCTCGACTCCTTCAACTTCAACGTCGAGGAGGTGGCCGCTCTCGATCCCGACCTCGTGATCATCGCCTTCGACTTCCAGGGCGAGGGGGAGCAGCTCGACGCCGTCGGCATCCCGTACCTCCTCCTCGGACCGCCGGCTGATCTCGGCGGGATGTTGGAGCAGATCGGGATGGTGGGACAGATCACGGGCCGGGTCGATGAGGGTGAGGCGCTCGCCTCCGATCTCGCGGCTCGTATCGCGGATCTCGAAGACCGTGCGGGTCCGGTCACCGGACTCACCTTCTTCCACGAGGTGGACGAGACGCTGTTCTCGACGACATCAGGCTCGTTCCTGGGGGATGTCTACGCCACGCTGGGGTTGGTGAACATCGCCGACGAGGTCGGAGGCGGCAACCCTTTCCCGCAACTCTCCTCCGAGTACATCATCGAACAGGACCCTTCGCTGGTGTTCCTCGGAGACGCCGCGTTCGGGGTGACGCCTGAGTCTCTGCTGGACCGACCGGGGTGGGCTGCACTCACTGCGGTATCGGCCGGGAACGTCTTTGCTCTCGATGCAGACATCTCGGGTCGATGGGGTCCGCGCATCGTCGATCTGATGGAGCTGATCCTCGAGGCAGCGGGGTCGGCCGTGTCGTGAGCCTCGCCGCAACGTACGTCGGGCCCTCCCGTCTGCGTGTTCGCACCCTGCTCATCGCCGTTGGTGTCGTGCTCGTCACAGCGGTTCTGTCGCTCGTCCTCGGTCCGGCATCCGTCGACCCGTGGGGTGCGGTGCTCGAGAGCATCGACCGGCTCCCGCTGGTGTCGATCGACTCCGGCCTGACGGATCGCGAAGCGGCCATCGTGTGGGAGCTACGGATGCCGCGGCTCGTGCTCGCCGGGCTGGTCGGTGCGACGCTGGCCGTCGCGGGTGGCTCCTATCAAGGCGTGTTTCGCAACCCGCTGGCCGACCCGTATCTCCTAGGCGTGGCTGCCGGCGCCGGGCTGGGAGCCACGATCGCGATCGTCTCCAACGACACGGTCGCTTCCATTCCACCTCTCGCGTTCTTGGGTGCGGCAGTTGCCGTCGTCCTCACGTACGGCATGGCCCGTGTCGGTGGGCGCACCAGGAGCGGAGCGACGCTCATCTTGTCCGGGGTAGCGGTCGCTGCGTTCTTCACGGCGATGCAGACCTTCCTCCAGCAGCAGAACGCGGACACGATCCGGCAGGTGTTCAGCTGGATCCTGGGCAGGCTCTCGACCTCGGGATGGGGCGAGGTGCGGTTGCTCCTCCCGTATGCCCTCGTGTCGTGGGTCGTCCTCCTCGCTCACAGAAGGCACCTCGACGTGCTGGCGGTCGGGGAGGAGGAGGCCGGTTCGCTCGGTATCGACATCGGGAGGGTGCGGCTCGTCGTAGTGCTGGCGGCGACGATGGGCACGGCAGCTGCGGTCGCCGTCAGCGGCCTCATCGGGTTCGTGGGCATCATCGTTCCGCACATCATCCGGCTCGTGACCGGGCCTTCGCATCGCCGGCTGCTCCCGTTGACGATCATCATCGGCGCAGGGTTTCTCATCGTCGCCGATCTCGTGGCACGCACGGCGATGAGCGGTGGGGAGCTCCCCATCGGCGTGGTGACGGCCTTCGTTGGTGCACCCTTCTTCGCATTCGTCCTCGGAACGACGGCGAGGGCGTCGTGACCGCCGTTTGTTGCCGCAGGGTGTCGGCCCGCTACAACGGTGTCCGGGTGCTTTCGGAAGTCGATCTCGAGGTCGCGGCCGGGGAGTGGGTGGCCGTCATCGGCCCCAACGGAGCGGGCAAAACCACATTGCTACGAGCGATCACCGGGTTGGTGGCTGCGGATACGGGCGAGGTCGAGATCGATGCTCGGCCCGTTGCTTCGCTGCGGCGGCGGCAGGTCGCCGCTCTGGCAGCCGTCGTTCCTCAGGCACCGGTTGTACCGGAGGGCATGACGGTGTTCGACTACGTGCTGCTCGGTAGGACGCCGTACATCCCATACTGGCGTACCGAGTCCGAGGATGATGTGGGCCGGGTGCGCGAGGTGCTGGCGGACCTGGACCTGGAGGCCTTTGCCACCAGATCGATGGGCTCGATGTCCGGCGGAGAGAGACAGCGCGCCATTCTCGGGCGCGCCCTTGCACAGGACGCACGGATCCTGGTTCTGGACGAGCCGACGACGGGGCTGGATCTGGGCCATCAGCAGCAGGTGTTGGAGCTGGTGGACGTGCTCCGGGTTCGTCACGGACTAGCCGTCATCAGCGCCATCCACGACCTCACGCTTGCAGCGCAGTATGCAGGCCGGCTCGTCCTGCTGGCAGGAGGGAGAGTCGTCGCCTCGGGTCCACCGTCGGAGGTCCTTACGGCAGAGCTCCTCGCGTCGCAGTTCGGCTCGGTCGCGGACGTCGTGAGCGATGACTCCGGCCGTCTGGCCGTGATTCCGCGCCGGGCGGGCGAGAGCGGCGACGTCAGCTCATCAGGGCGTTGACGGCGACGCCGACGCCGAAGGCGATGACTCCACCGATTCCTGCGATCACCAGGTTCTTCAGACCCGAAGTGACGGGATGACCATCTGTGATGCTCGTCTTCACCGCACCGACACCGAAGAGACCTGCTGCGGTGAGAGCGCCGGCGATGGTGAGCCCGAGGCCGGTGCTGTTCGTCAACGCAAACGGGACCACGGACGGGAGCGCTCCCGCGAGGAAGAGCAGGCCGGACATGGTCATGGCCCGATAGGGGCTCCGGACCTCGGTTTCGACGATGCCGAACTCCAGCACCTTCATGGCGTTGAGAAGGATCTCGTCGTTTGCCGAGAACGCATCGACGACGTCGTCGAGGTCGTCTTGCGAGATCCCCAGGTCGGTGAACATCTCGTGGAGTTGGCGCACCTCTTCGTCCCGGTAGAACTCGATGTGCTGCTTCTCGAGGGTGATCTCCCTGTCGAGGACCTCTTGTTGGGACTGGGTGGCGAGGTATTCACCCGCCCCCATCGAGATGGCGCCGGCGATGGCGCCAGCGATCGCAGCGAGGAGGACCTGGTCGGCCGACAGGCTGCCGCCGACGACGCCCGCCACGAGGAGGAAGATGGAGACGAGGCCATCGTTGACGCCCAGAATGAGGTCGCGCACGTACTGGCGGGTGCGGCCGACGTG
>JBHHXA010000143.1:0-6395 GCA_046756805.1 Acidimicrobiia bacterium | reverse complement strand
CGCCGGTCCGCCTTCCTGCACAGGGCGAGGCCTGCACACTGCACCATCGAGCTGATAGTGCTCCCCGGTGATGGTCGTCTCGTCTTCGGCCCACATCGCTCGCAGAATCTGCGCGGTTTCGGCGAGTTGCGCGATGCGGACCGACGGCTTCGGGAAGTCGTACCCGTACCCGCGGTACTCGTGCTCGTACCAGCCGGCACCGATCCCGACTTCGAGCCTCCCCCCGGACATCACGTCGACGCACGCCGCCACCTTGGCGAGGTACGAGGGGTGGCGATACCCGTTGCACGTGCACATCTGTCCCAGCCGGACCGTGTCGGTGGCTTCGGCGAGGCCCGCCATGAGGGTCCACGCCTCCCACGTCGATTCCTGCGTGACCTGGGGAAAGGTATGGAAGTGGTCGAACACCCATACCGACTCGAACCCGGAGGCTTCGGCAACCCGCGCCACCGAGACCATGACATCCCACTGGCGGTCGACGGGAACGTCGCTCAAGTCACGCCGGAAGCCCTGCGGTACGAACGCACCGAATCGCACAACGTCACATCCTTCGGATCGAGGCGCGACCCTACCTCTCTCCGGTGCGGTGACGCCGGGTTAGTCTCCTCCGCCATGAAGGTCGACATCGAGCTCGCCGACAGCCTCGCCGACATCATCGAGCGTTTTGACCACGTCTCGATCGCTGTGCACGACCTCGCCGCGGCACTGTCCCTCCCTCGATTGATGGGCGGTGAGTTCCTCGACGGTGGTGACATCCCGAGTGCCGGCTTCAAGTGGGTCCAGTTCACGCTCCCCGGCGACGCCAAGCTGGAACTGATCCAGCCCCTTCCCGGCGCCGGACCCGACAACTTCCTGGTGCGCTTCCTCGAGGCCAAAGGTGAAGGCGTGCACCACGTGACCCTGAAGGTGAGCAATCTCCTGGAAGCCGTGTCCCGGGCAGAAGCCATGGGATTCACCGTCGTAGGCGTCGATGCGTCCCACCGTTCCTGGAAGCAAGCCTTCGTCCACCCCAAGACCGCCGCGGGCGTCGTCGTTCAGTTCGCACAATGGACCGACTCCGTAGACACGACGGGACGCACCCTGGAAGACGTGCTCCGAGGGATCCCGGATCGCTACCTCTGATCACACCTTGCTCGCCGCGATACCGGTCAAGCCGTTCGGGGTGGCGAAAGCGAGGCTGGCCGGCGCCCTCGACGCACGGGCCCGGTCGGCCACCGGCAGGGCGATCGCAGAGCGAACGGCGACGCTTGCGGCAGCGGCTGGGGCGCACGTGGCGATCGTCACCGGGGATCCCGGCGTGGCGCGATGGGCCGCGGCGCTCGACCACGACGTGATCGGGGAAGGCGAGCACGGGCACGGACTCGACGGCGCGGCCTTGGCCGCCACTCGGTATGCCGCCGGGCGGCGCCTGCGCTGGGCCATCGTCCATGCCGATCTGCCCCTCGTCACCGCAGACGATCTGAAAGCGGTGTTCGAGGCAGCACCGCGGGCCATCGCCCCATCGCACGACGGTGGGACCAACGTCATCACCGGCTCGGGATCTGCGTTCCCCTTTTCATACGGACCGGGCAGCTTCCATCGGCACCTGGCGGCAGCACCGGACGCCGTCGTCATCTCCCGCCCCGGTCTCGCACACGATCTCGACACGCCGGCCGACCTTCGCATCGCAAGCTCGCTTCAATCCGGCGCGTGGCTGGCCGTGGTCACCAGCGCCTGACCGCGGCACGGCTCAGTCGACCTCGCCCGCCTCCCGCCATGCCTCGCGCCCCTCGTTGGCGGCAAACAGCGCCACGACGAGCGCGGCAGACGGATCCGCCCACCACCAGCCGAACGCCGCGTTGAGCGAAAGACCGATGAGCGTCGCCGTCGAGAGGTAGCCGTCGAGGAAGGTCATCGTCGCCTCCGAGCGCAACGGAGCGGAGTCCAGGGCCCGGGCCGTCCGCAGTTTCACGACGGCGAGCCCGAACATGACGATCGCCGTCACGCCTAGATACCCGATCCCCCACAGCGACTCGTCCGCTCTGCGCCCGATCGCGAGATCCCGGACCGCAACCACCGCCAGCACCAGGGCGAGCACGCAGAAGGCCACCGCAACCAGCCGGAGGGCCACCCTGGTGCGATCGGGCTCATCGGTCTCGTGACCCGGCAGCAGGTGCCACACCACCACCCCCGAAGCGAAGACCTCGATGATCGAATCCGTGCCGAAACCGATCAGAGCCAGCGAAGCCGCGGCGACCCCGAGAGCGATCGTGAGCACCGCCTCACCGAGGTTCCACGCGATCGTGGTGTACTCCAGCCGGAGGGCGCGCCGCTGCAGACGCAGCCGGTGGGACGTGGTGGAGGCCATCCGACGGAATGCTCCCGGCGTAGAGGTACACCAACTCGACGAGCTCCTACCGTCGGCCGCCCGACCTAGGCTGTCGCCGTGACGGTCGACATCCACGACTCGCTACGCGAGCAGCCACCGCCCCTCCCCGTTCCGGCAAGGGCGCTCGCCGTCGGCGCCCACCCCGACGACATCGAGTTCGGAGCCGGGGGCACGCTGGCCAGATGGGCAGCAGCCGGCGCGGAAGTCACCATGCTCATCGTCACTGACGGATCGAAGGGAACGTGGGACCCGTCCATGGCCCCGGCGCGCCTCGCTGCGATTCGCAAGGACGAGCAACGCCGGGCCGCGCAGAAGCTCGGAGCCGCGCATGTCGTCCACCTCGACCACGTCGACGGCGAGCTCCTCTACACCATGGACCTGCGGGCCCAGATCTGTCTACAGATCCGACTCCATCGCCCCGACGTGGTGTTCGGTCACGATCCCTGGAAGCGATACCAGCTCCACCCCGACCACAGGGCTGCCGGTCTCGGTGTCGTCGACGGCGTGGTCGCCGCCAGGGACCACTTGTTCTTTCCCGACCAGGGGGTCCCGGCCCACCGGCCCGGGACCCTGTTGCTGTGGTCGGCGGACGAGGCCGACCACTACGAGGACATCGCCACCACGTTCGACAAGAAGGTCGACGCCCTGTTGTGCCACTCCTCGCAGGGAACGACGACGATGGGCGGCGCAGACTCCGGTGGAGATCCCAAAGAGGCGTTCGAGAGTCGCTTGCGCGACCACGCCGCAAAGCTCGGCGAGCTAGCCGGATACGAGGTCGCGGAGGCCTTCAAGCGCATCGTGCCGTAGACGCGTGTGCGGCAGCCCCGTCCTCACTGCGTGCGACGACGGGTCACGCCCGGGTGGGGCTAACGTGAAGCCCATGCAGGAACATGTAGCGGTCGTTACCGGTGGCACGGGCTACCTCGGTCAGGCGCTGGTTCCGATGCTGGTCAGACGCAACTTCAAGGTGGCCACGACGTACCTCATCCCCGAGGAAGCGACGGCCCTCGAGGAGGACCTCGACCTCGACGAGGACAGGCTGTTGCTGCGACGGGTGGACTGCACCGATCCGGAGGCCGTCACCGCGTTCATGAAGGACTCCGTGGACCATTTCGGCGGCATCAACGTCCTGTGTTCGCTCGTCGGATCCTGGGCCGGCGGAAGAGACGTCGCCGAGACCGACGACGTCCGGTTCGACCGGATGATCGACCTCAACCTCCGGTCCGCCTTCTACGCGATGCGGGCCGCCATCCCCTACCTCCGCGCGGCGGAGTGGGGTCGCATCATTGCGATAGGCAGCAGGGCCGCCGTCGACACTCCTGCCGGCCAGGCCGCGTTCAACGTGGCAAAGGCCGGCGTCATCGCTCTCGTGAAGACGCTGGCGGTCGAGCTCGACGACACGAACGTCACGGCGAATGCGCTCCTCCCCTCAGTGATCGACACCGAGGCGACGCGCGAGGCTCTGCCGTATGCCGACTACGTGCAGTGGCCGAAGCCCGCTGAGATCGCGGCCGTGATCGACTTCCTCGCCGGTCCGTCTTCAGGCGTCATCAACGGCTCGGGGATCCCCGTCTACGGTCAGAGCTGACCGGGCGCATCGGCGGCCGCCGCCATGCGGCGCTCGGGCGGCATCCGGCGCTGCGATGGAATGAACTGCGACGACAAGCGTTGACCGTTGGGAGCCGGGAGTAGCACGCGCCCTCACCCGATCACCTTGCAGCCGACGATGGAGGACAGACTGATGACGGAACGCTTCGACCTCACCTTCGACTATCTCTGCCCGTTTGCGCGCATCGCCAACGAGACGGTCGTCGAAGCCCTCGAGGCCGGGGCCGACTGGGACGTCGGCTTCCGCGTCTTCTCCCTCTCGCAGACCAAGGTGGAGGAAGGCGAGACGCCGGTTTGGGAACGGCCACCGGACGGTGAAGGGGTCCGCGGCGTCAAGGCGTTGCAGTGGGCGATCGCGGTCCGCGACCGGTTCCCGGATCGCTTCCACGCCTGGCATCTGGGTGCATACGAGGCGCGCTTCACAGACGGAGCCGACCTCGACGACGAAGACGTGCTGCGCCGCGTGGCCACGTCGGCCGGTCTTGACCCGCACCAGATCGAGGAGATCGTCGCCACCGGCGAACCGCTGGACGTCCTGGCTCGTGAGCACACCGAACTCGTGAAGCGTTGGGCGGTTTTCGGCGTACCGACCTTCATCCGGGGCGACGAGGCCGTCTTCGTCCGCCTCATGGAACGCCACGTTCGCAGCGACGTCGAGCAGGTCCTCTCCATGCTCGAAGCGACCAACCTCAACGAGTTCAAGCGCACCCGCATCCCACGGTGAGCCCGAAGGCGCGAGTCGGCCCGGTCCCCACCGCGCAGTCGCCTATAGCATGCCGCCATGGAAGAAGTGCCCATGTGGCCTGCGCTCGATCCAGTGGCGCAACGACGTCGGGTGTGGACCCTCGCCTCGCCCCTCGTGCTTGCTCTGGCCGGGTCGAGCTGTTCCCCAGCCGAGTCAGACGGCGGACCCACTTCGACTGCTCCCGCTCCGGAGGTAGCGCCCCAACCAGCCGTGAGACCAGGCGGTGGCGGTCTCAGGTCGGGTGAGAACAGCATCTCCGGCGGCCACCTCAGCTCCTTCCTCGATGGTGCGGTCGCTGATGCCCCCGACACCGAGTCCGACGAACGCAGGGTGCAGGTGGTCGCCGAGGTGGGGGGCGCGACCGCTCTAGGAGAGGCCATCTCCCCAACCCAACTGTCTCGCCACACGGGTGATCATGCCCTGCCGCTGACCCGTCTCGGCCCGCAACTGATACACGATCCGCACCGCCCGCTCCTTGAACTCCGCCGAATACCTCCGCGACGTTCCCATCCCTTGACTATCCATGACTCCAAACCCGCCTCCACCAAACCCAAGGGACCCCAGAGTCTCCACTTTCCCCAGGGCGATTCACCCCTCGCTGCGCAGTGCCCGGTGGGGGCTCGAATCTGATCCCGTTCGAGGACTGAGTACCCGTTACGACAAGTTGGTCCGCCGGCGGCGCGCAACAGACTGGACGACCCTGAGGTCGTCGGGCACTCGCTGATCGATTTCAGCGTGGATGCCGCCACTGGTGAGCTGAGGCAGCTCGAATGTCGGTGGAGGGCCTAGGCCGGGGGGCGTCTGGCCGGCCCGGCCCCGTCGGTCATGGTGGGGTGCCGCTGGTGGTGTAGGTGTGGCCCAGGGTGGTGGTCCATTGGTGGGTGCCGTTGGCGAGTCGGGTGTGGGTCCAGTTGGCCTGGTGACGGATGCGGTGGTCGTGGCGGCAGAGCGGTGCGAGGTTGTCGACTGTTGTTTCTCCACTCTGGGCCCAGGGGGTTTGGTGGTCGAGGTCGCAGCCGGTGGCCGGCATGCGGCACCCGGGGAACACACAGGTCGTGTCGCGGGTCTCGACATGCCGGCGCTGGGAGGCGGTGGGTCTGCGCCGGCTGACACCGTTGGCGACGACGCCCCCGGTGCCTGGGTCGGTGACGGCGTACCGCCACTCGCTTTCGCGCTGCTCCTCGGCGACCGCTCTTGCGATGTCGGCAACGACGGGTCCGTACCCGGCGAGATCCCCTGCCGAGTCTTCGAGTCCGGTGAGGGTCGCCAAGTCGATGCGGATGTCGACGACACCCCGACCCGACGACGGCCGGGAGGCGTCGGCCGTTCCGTCGAGCAGGTCCAGCATCACGTCGGCGCGGATCTGATCGAGCGTGCGGGTCTCGATGTCGCCGCGGAGCGACGTGGCGATCTGGTTGATGCGGTGTGTCACCGCTGCGGCACGATGCGGCGGGACATCTAATGCCATGAGGTGTGCGGTCCCGCCTGTGGTCGGTTCACACACCACCCGCCGATCCTCCACCGCGCGCTCGTAGCGATCGGCTGCGTCATCGGGGTCGACCTCGATGCACAGCCTGCGCAGCCGGGCCGCCAGCTGGCCCGTCGTCAGGGCCGGTGCGTCGTCCATGACCGCGTCGACCACTAGCTGAGCAACCGCGGTTGAGAGATGCGCCG
>JBHHXA010000142.1:0-6443 GCA_046756805.1 Acidimicrobiia bacterium | reverse complement strand
CTTGGCGGCGAGATCGCCGGGCAGGAAGCCGAGGCGCTCCCCGGCCTCGACGGCGGGTCTGCTGAGGATGATCCGGCGGACCGCTCCGGTGAGCAGCGCTTCGACGGCGCACGCCATGGCGAGGTAGGTCTTGCCGGTGCCTGCGGGACCGATCCCGAGGGTCAGCGTGTGCTCGCGCACAGCATCGACGTAGCCCTTTTGACCGAGTGTCTTGGCCCGTACCTGTCTGCCCCTGCCGACACGGATGGAGTCGGTGAAGATGCCCGAGGGTGAGGGCACGTCCTTGCGAACGAGAGACACGACGCGAGCCACGCGGTCGCCGTCGAGCGGCTGGCCCTCCTGGATCAGGATCAACAGCTCGTCGAACACCGTCCGCACGAACGACGTGTCCTCCTCGGATCCGGTGATACCGACCTCGTTGCCCCGGGCGACGATCCGCGCCCCGGGAAAGGCGTCCTCGATCTGACGCAGGTAGGTGTCGCGCTCACCGAGCAGGTCCACCATGAGGTGGGTGCTGGGGACACGAAGGGTGACCTCGGTTTGGGACGTAGACGTCACAGAGATCGCTCACAAGGGGGTAAGGAGAACGCGGTGCGGTACATCGCGCGTCAGGAGTATATCGGCTTGGACCCGCAGGAAGTAAACCGCGGCTCCAGGCAGGGCCCGGATGTCAGTCGAGTTCTCCGGCGACACCGAGCTCTGCGAGTCGTTCACTGAACCCGGCCTCGCTTTGGTCGAGGAGCATCGCAAGCGTCCGCAGGTCGGTGCTGCGGATGGTCAATACCTTGCCGTTGAAGTCCTGCCGCAACATCTGGATACCACGCAGAAGCCTCTCTACGACGATCGCATCCTGACCCGAAAGCCGCTCGACGCGGTTGAGATCGATCGTCATGCCACCGGCCGGCACCCTGGGGATCGGTCGATCCGCATCGTCCTGTGGAAGAAGCTGGGTGACCGGAACGCCGTAGAACGTGGCAAGCCGGTGGAGCCGCGGCAACGACAGGCTCCGCTCCCCGCGTTCGTAGGCACCGAGCACGGCAGCCTTGAACTCCTGCTCTGACAGCTTTTGGACATCCTGCAGCGAGAGCCCGCGTTGTCGACGAATCGACCGCAGGCGGTTCCCTACCAACTCGTTGTACATGGGCACGATGCCTCCCTGAGGCCCACTAACGGAAAGCAGTCAGCACAACCGCGTTCTGTAGCTCGGATGTTAGTCCTCCCGACACCCGGCGCGTCGGATTATCGCGCCCCCGGCGCAGGGTTTTCAATCAAACCCGGTGACTAGTCACCTGCTCCGAGACGGCCCGTGAGGTACATCACCACCGAAACCGCCGTCACCGCAGCCGTTTCGACACGCAGCGTGCGGGATCCAAAGCCGACGAACGTCGCACCCGGGACATTTGCCTCTCCCGCGACGAACCCACCCTCGGGGCCGATGGCGACCACGATGGGCCCCCCCGGTATCGTGCCCGGTGGCGGTGCGTCGCGATCCGCCACGAGGAGCGCGCCTTTCGTGGCGACCTGCCCGAACGTCACCGGGCCCCCGATCTCCATGAGCCACGCCCCCCGGGACTGCTCGAGCGCCCCCACCGACCAGGCTCGCGCCTTGCGATCAAGGGCTTCGATGGACCCACCGTGTGTGGTGTCGAGCCACACCAGCTCATCGGTGCCCAACTCCGCCAGCTTCTCGACGACGAAGCGCCGCCTGGCGGGTCGCCGCGGTGGCGCGACTGCGGCGGTGATGCGCGGCAACGGCCTCCGACACGTCTCTTCCGCTCCACGCACCACGTGACCCTGCTCGTAGGTGCCGCTCCCGACGATCCCAGCGCCGTCTGTGTACGACACCGCGGACCGACCCCTTCTCAGTACCGTTTCAACATGATGACGGGTCTCGTGCCCCACGGTGAGACGATCGCCCTCCCATGGTGGGGCGAGGTAGACGTGAGGGGCCCGGGCCACGTCAGCGGCTGCGCCGTTTGCGTTTCCGCGCAGGTGAAGGCTGTTCGCCCCGAGCGTCCGCAAACGCACGCAGCGCCGTCTCCTCGTCTTCGCTGAGCTCTTCGGGGACCGCGATCTCGACTTCGACGAGGAGGTCGCCACGACCCCTGCGGCGCAGGCGCGGCATCCCGCGGCGCGGCATCCGGAACAACGTCCCGGGCTGCGTGCCGGCAGGAATCTCGAGATCGAAGAAGTCACCGTCGATCAGCGGCACCTTCGTCATGGCTCCCAGGCTGGCCTCGGCGATCCCCACGGGGAGCCGGTGACGGAGGTCGTCTCCGAGTCGCTCGAACCGTGGATCGTCGAGCACTCGCACCTGGAGATAGAGGTCACCGGGTGGGCTCGCCATCTCCCCCGCGCCGCCGCGGCCTGCGAGCCGAAGCCGCGTCCCGTCGTCGACGCCGGCCGGGATCTCCACGGTGAGCGACTGTTCCGCCTCGATCCGCCCGGCACCGCGACACTCGGGACAGGGATTGCGCACGATCGTTCCCCTCCCCCGGCATGTGCTGCACTCGCTGACGGTCACCATCGAACCGAGGAAGGTGCTGCGATTCACCTGGACCCTGCCGTGGCCACCGCACGTCGGGCACGATTCGGGCTGGTGTCCCGGCTCGCTTCCCGAGCCGTGACAGACGGTGCACCCCTCGGGCGCCTTGAAGTGCACCTCGCAGCTGACTCCGAACGCCGCTTCGGCGAGCGTGACCTCCGTCGTCACTGCGATGTCCGGGCCGCGCCGTACCGAAGACGCCTGGCGGGACCCAAACCCGAACGACCCTCCGAAGAACTGCTGAAGGATCTCGTCGAGACCGGCCAGGTTGGTGAACAGGTCGCCGCCTGAGAACACCTCACCCCGGTCGTATGCGGCCCGTTTCTGTGGGTCGGACAGCACCTCGTACGCCTCGGCAATGGTGCGGAACCTCGCCTCGGCACCCGGATCATCCGGGTTCGCATCAGGGTGCGTCTCGCGTGCGAGCCTGCGGAAGGCCTTCTTGATCTCCTCCTGGCCGGCATCCCGGGAGACACCAAGGGCCTCGTAATAGTCGGGCATGAGGATCAGCGACCGAGGCTGTCGCCGAGGCCCTCCCCGACCTCTTCGACGAGCTTGATCGTGCGCCGGTAGTCCATGCGCATCGGCCCGATGACGCCGACGCGACCGTGGCCACGCTGACCGGCCTCATAGGCGGTCGACACAACGGCGATTTCGACGTCGTCTACGTCGACCTCGGCGCCGATCCGAACCGCGGTCCCATCGCTCTCGGCCTCGAGGATGCTTCGCACCGCGGCCTCTCGTTCCAGGAGGCCCAGCATCTGGTCGACGTGCGCCAGATCGCCCCACAGGGTCGCGAGCTGGCTGGTCCCCCCGACAAAGAGGTCGCTCGCCGTCTCCTGAGCGCCGCGAAGAGCGGCCCCTACGCGCCCCAGCAAGCTACGCACGTGCTCGGACGCATGCGGGCTCACGGCGTCCACGTCCAGGTCGCTGACACCGAGCGGGTTGCCGACGAAGAGCGACGCCAGCGTGTCCTCTGCCTCGCGCAACTCGTCATCCGTGGGGTCGAAAGGCAGCCGGACCACCTCCTGGGTGACTCTGCCGGCGCCCGTGACCGTCACCACGAGCAACACCCTCCGGGTGAGAGGAACGAGATGAAGCCCCCGGATGACCTCGCCGGCGATCCCGGGCCCGATGACGACGGCCGGATAGTGGCTCAGATCGGAGAGCAGCGTGGTCGTTTCCCGCAACAGCTTCGCCAGCCCGACGTTGACCTCGGCAAAGAACGCCTCGATGCGGGCCCGGGTGGCCGATCGCAGCGTGCCGGGTGCGCAGTGATCGACGAAGTAGCGGTAACCCTGGTCGGTGGGGACGCGTCCCGCGGACGTGTGGGGCTGGGCGACGAAGCCGTAGGACTCGAGCTTCGCCAGATCGTTGCGCACGGTGGCGCTTGATACTTCGAGCCCGCTTTCTTCGAGGACGATCCGCGAGCTCACCGGCTGCCCGGTGCGAATGTACTCCTCGACGAGGGCCTGGAGTACCCGAGCGCGTCGGTCGTCCAGCATGGAGCCAAGTTAGCACTCTCACGGCGAGAGTGATAAGACGGAACGAGCCACGGCGTCGGTGAGCAGGGGACGGTTGACGACCAGCCTGCCCTCACGAACGCTGATGACACCGGCTTCCAGCAGCCGGATTCCTCCGGGATCGGATAGCAGCGCTCGTCCCGCGGCACCTGGCGCGACCCCTGCGGCTCGTCGCAGCCCGAGCAGGACCCTCTCCTGCTCCGCCCCCCAGGCGTCCAGCTCCTCGAATCCGGCACGGGGACGTTGACCGCTTGCGACGAGCTCCAGATAGCGGTTGAGACGTCTCACGTTGCGACTGCGTCTTCCGGTCCGATGATCGTTGGCGCTCAGCCCGAACGCGAGGTACTCGCCCTGTGCCCACGTCGAGAGGTTGTACCGCACATGGTGACCGGGAACCGCCCAGTTCGACACTTCGTACCTGACGAGACCCCGCTCCCCGGCCGCCTCGACGATGTGCTCGTACCTGTCTGCCTGGTCGTCGGGATCGGGTCCCGGAGCACCCGCCCGCACCGCACGGCTCAATTCGGTCCCGAGCTCGACCGTGAGCGCGTATGCCGACACGTGGTGCGGTTCGAGACCGAGCGCCTGCTCAACGGTGCGGCGCCACGAACGCATCGTCTCGCCGGGAGACCCGTAGATCAGGTCGAGACCCACCGATGCGAACCCCGCCGTTCCGGCTCCCGCGACGGCGCGCACCGCGGCGTCGGGCGTGTGCGCCCGCCCGAGCCATTCGAGGACACCGGCGTCGAAGGACTGGACGCCAAACGAGATCCGGTTGCAACCCGCCGCCACGAGCTCCTCGCCGAGGCCCGGAGTCCAGTCCTCGGGGTTGGCTTCGATGCTGACCTCGACGCCTGCCTCGAACCCGAACCTGTGCTCGAGCGCCCCCAGGATCGCCACCAGATCCTCGGACGGGATCAGCGACGGGGTTCCGCCGCCGAAGTTGACGGCGTGCAGCGGCGCCCACCGCTCCTCGAGTCCGATCTCTGTGATGACGGATTCGACATAGGCGCGCTCTGTGCCGCTGCCCGCCTCCCCTCCGGCGACGACCGCAAAGTCGCAGTACGGGCACCGCCGCCTGCAATACGGGAGATGGACGTAGGCCGATCGCCACGACGCGGCGGCATCAGCGAGCAAGGCGTCGTCCGGTGCCTGGCGCGGGGACCGGTCACTCATCGATCCGCAGAGCAGAGATGAAGGCGTCCTGCGGAACCTCTACCTGTCCCACCATCTTCAGCTTCCTCTTGCCTTCCTTCTGTCGCTCGAGGAGCTTCCGTTTCCTGGTGACATCGCCGCCGTAACACTTCGCCAGAACGTCCTTGCGCCGGGCCTTGATCGTCTCTCTGGCGATGATCCGGGTCCCCACCGCGGCCTGGACCGGCACATCGAAGAGCTGGCGAGGGATGAGCTCCCTGAGTCGTTCCACCATTGCCTTCCCGTACTGATACGCCTTCTCCCTGTGGACGACCGTGGAGAACGCATCCACGGGTGTGCTGTTGAGTCTGATCTCGACACGGACGAGGTCCGACACGTCGTAGCCGTCCGGTTCGTAGTCGAGCGATGCGAAGCCTCTCGTCCGCGATTTGAGCTGGTCGAAGAAGTCGAAGACGATCTCTGCGAGGGGCAACCGGTACTGCAACTCCACGCGCTCTGGCGACAGGTACGTCATGGTGCCCATGACGCCTCGCCGCTGCTGGACCAGCTCCATCACCGTGCCGACGTGCTCGGACGGGGTGATGATCATCACCTTCACGAACGGCTCCGAGATGGACGTCATCTTCAAGGCCTCCGGCAGATCTCGAGGCGAGCGGACCTCGAGCGACGAGCCATCCGCCAGCTCCGCCCGGTACGCGACCGACGGCGCGGTGGCGACGAGATCGAGGTCGTACTCCCGCTCGAGCCGCTCTCTGACGATCTCCATGTGGAGCAGCCCGAGGAAACCGCACCGGAACCCGAACCCGAGCGCCCCCGAAGTCTCGGCCTGGTAGACGAGCGACGAGTCGTTGAGACGGAGCTTGTCGAGAGCGTCGCGGAGGCGCTCGAAGTCCTCGCCGTCCGCGGGAAAGAGGCCTGCGAACACCATCGGCTTGGGCTCGGCGTATCCGGGCAGAGGCGGGACGCCGGACGCAGAACGCACCGTGACCGTGTCACCGACGCGGATCATGTCGATGTCCTTCATGCCGGTCACGAGATAGCCCACCTCGCCGGCGTCGAGCCGGTCCACGACCCGAGCCCCCGGCTCGAGGACGCCGACCTCGCCCACGGACGCCTGGGCGCCGGTCGCCATGAACTGAATGTCGGCACCGCCACTGAGAGAACCGTCGACGACCCGGACGTGGCAGATGACACCGCGGTAAGCGTCGTAATACGAGTCG
>JBHHXA010000141.1:0-6461 GCA_046756805.1 Acidimicrobiia bacterium | reverse complement strand
AGGTGGCATACGTGGAGAACTTGAAGCCCTTGCGCCAATCGAACTTCTCGACGGCGCGTATGAGCCCGAGGTTCCCCTCCTGGATCAGATCGAGGAGATCCAGACCGCGGCCGGTGTATCGCTTTGCTAGGGCGATCACGAGCCTGAGGTTGGCCCGGATGAAGCGAGCCTTCGCCTCGTCGCCCACTCGTACCTGCCCCAGGAGCTCTTCCCTTGCGGACCGGCTCACAATCTTGGCGGAGTGGAGCTGCTGGGCGGCGCGCTGCGCCCTCTCCATCGTTCGGGCGAGTTGCACCTCGTCCTGGGCGGTCAGCAGTTCGTGTCTGGCGACCTCTTCGAGGTAACGGCCGACAGCGTCCGATGCTCCCACATCTCTGGTCTCCGTGACCACGTGCCCCCCAATGCGCTCGGGCCCCCCTCTGCGTGAAGGGAGGGCAACCGCGAACCTATCACGACAGGGTGTAGCCCGCAATCGAGCGCTACCCTTGCCACGGCGACTTCGCGACCCTCCACTACTCAATGGACACGGGCGATCCTCCCACTACAGACACGGTTTCTCGCCGAGCATGGCTGCTCGGCGGATCAGTCGCGCTCGTCCTGGCCGCGTGCTCCGGATCGGCCGTCCTCGTCATCGGTGAGTCGGTGCGACCTCCCGAACCACCGCCGCCTATCTTCCAGATCGCGGTGCTCGCCGGCGACGACCTGACTCCCTTGCCGGCGGCGCTGGAGATCGACGCCGGGACGCTCGAATCCGGCACGCTCGACGCCGATCAGAACGGCCGCGCCACGCTCACGTGGCTCGACGAGCCGATCGACGTAACGGCCTCCGCTCCCGGCTTTCACGACGCCTCGGCGACGGTCGCGGCGTTCCCGGACCTGGAGCCGGTCGAGCTACGGCTGTCTCCCGTGGTCCTGACCGGCACGGTCGTGGGTCCCTCCGGCATCCCCCTCCCCGGCACAAAGGTGCGCCTCGGCGATCTCGACACCGTGACCGATGACTCGGGCGGTTTCCGGATGATCAGGGCCGTGGCCGGAGAGATCTCTCTGGAACGTCCCGCCTGGGAACCGGTTTCGCTGGCGTGGACCGTGGACGAGACCGAGGTGACGGTGACGATGGAGCCCCGGACCGTCCGAGCGCTGCGGGTCCAGGCCGCAAAGACGGGCGACCCTGAGGCCTGGGAGGCGCTGCTCGAACTGGCAGAGACCACGGAGGTCAACGCCCTCGTCATCGACACGAAGGACGAGTGGGGCAACGTGTACCACGACACGGAGGTGTTGCTCGCGCACGAGATCGGTGCGGTTCAGGCGCTCTACGACATCGACTCCGTCGTTGCGGACATGGATGAGCGGGGCTTGTACAAGATCACGCGCATCGTCACGTTCCAGGACCCGTGGTTGACGAGGGCGAAGCCGACCATCGCTGCCGCCAATGCCGTGTCCGGAGGCGTGTGGGAGACGTACAGCGGGAGGGGATGGCTCGACCCCACCGACCAGGACTCCTGGGAGTATCCCCTCGATCTCGCCGAAGAGGCATGCCGCCGGGGTTTCGACGAGATCCAGTTCGACTACGTCCGCTTCCCGTCGGACGGCCCGATCAGCGAGATCCAATACGACCGCGCCGACCTCGAGTACGCCACCTACTACGAGGACGAAGCCCAGCAGATCCGGGTGGACACCATCGCCGCGTTCCTCTCGGAGGCCCACTCCCGTCTCAATCCGATGGGCTGTGCCGTGGCCGCCGATATCTTCGCCATCACGCTGCAGAGCCGCGGGAGCGACGAAGGCATCGGACAATTGCCCGGCCCTCTCTCGTCGTCCGTCGACGTTCTGAGCCCCATGATCTACTCCTACGCCTACGGCCCCGGCTGGCAGGGGATCGAGAATCCCAACGACGAGGCGCCACGCATTGTGCAGATGGCCCTCGATGCGGGCATTCCCCAGCTCGAGGGCTTTGGCATCTACCGACCGTGGCTCCAGAGGGCTTTCCTCGAATCGACCGAGATCCTCGAGGTGCAGGGGGTGGCCGAGGACCGGGGTCTGGGTTGGATGCTGTGGAGCGAGAACACGTCGTTCGACGCCTCGATGCTCGAGAGCGCAGGGTGAACGACGGGGGCGACGGTGAACCGCACGACCTGCCGTCGCTGGAGGCAGCGCTCATCGATTGCAGGGCATGCCCGAGGCTGGTCGCCTGGCGGGAGCAAGTAGCGGTCGAGAAGCGGGCTGCGTACCGCGACGATGCATATTGGGGCCGTCCCGTGCCCGGTTTTGGCGACGAGCATGCGGGCCTCGTCGTGGTCGGTCTCGCCCCGGCGGCCCACGGAGCGAACCGAACCGGTCGGATGTTCACCGGCGACCGGTCGGGGGACTGGCTCTACCGCGCGTTGTTCCGGGGTGGCTTTGCGAACCAGGCCCTGGCAACGGACAGGGACGACGGGTTGGAGTTGTCCGGCGCATGGGTGACGTCGCCCGTCAAATGCGCTCCTCCCGGCAACAAGCCGGCCGTTGCAGAGCGTGACGCTTGCTCGTCCTGGTTCACCGCTGAGCTTGCGATGCTGCGCCGGGCGCGCGCCTTCCTCTGCCTCGGTGGGTTCGCGTATCGCGTCATGTGGCGCCACCTGTCTGGAGGCGGAGCCACGCTTCCCCACCCCCGCCCCGCCTTCGGTCACGGCGTCGAGGTGGTGCTCGAGGACGGGAGAAGGGTGTTCGGTTCGTACCACCCCAGCCAGCAGAACACCTTCACCGGGAGGCTGACCGAGGAGATGCTCGACGCCGTGGTTTCGAGGGTGCGCGCCTTCCTCGACGACTGACGACACGCGGCAGCCGGCGTGGTTTTTGGTGCTTCCCGGACCCCTGTATCCTCCCGTGCCGATCTTCCAGGAGCCTTCCCCTGCTGCCGCTCGACCGCTCGACCATCGATCGCGCCCCATCCGTGGCTGCGCCGTGGCTGCGGGCCCGTCGTCTTGCGGCTTTCGACATCTACGACGGTCTCGGGATGCCGACGGAGCGGGAAGAGATCTGGCGATACGTCGACCTCGACTTCGACCTGGCGACATTCGCCCTTCCGACCCCGTCACCCGAGCGCGTGGGCGATCGAGCGCCGAGTCTGGGACCGCTTCCCGCCACATCCGGGACCGCCGTCGTCGTCGACGGTGCGGTGATCGAGGCAGCCTCCTCCGGGGCCGAGGTCGAAGTACGGTCCCTGGCCGGGGCCATCGAGGAGAACCCCGATCGCATCGAGCAGATCCACGGCGCATCGATTCCGGCGGACCAGGACGTGTTCACCGCTGCTCACCACGCGTTCGCAACCGACGCCGCGGTCGTCACCGTGCCACGAGGACGAGCCGCGCCGGCACCGGTGCACGTCGTCGTCGAGGCCGTCACCGACGGTGGGGTCACGTTCCCGTATCTTCTCGTGGATGTCGAGGACGGTGCGCAAGCTTCGGTCGTCGTCGAGTATCGGTCTCCCGCCGCAACGGGTGCGCTGGTTGCGCCTCACGTCGAGGCGTTCACGGGCGCCAACGCACACCTCGGCCTCACCTTGATCCAGAACTGGGGTTATGCCACGACCTCCCTGTCGCAATGCCGGGTGGTCGTCGGCAGAGATTCGACGGTGCGGCTCGCCGAGGCGGGTCTGGGGGGGTCCCTCGCGAGACTTCACCTGACGGTCGACCTCGAGGGCTCCGGCGGCTCAGCAGAGGTGCTCGGGGCCTATCTAGGCGAGGAGCGGCAAACGCTCGACTATCGGTACTTCATGCACCACGCGGGCGTGGGGACCCGCAGCGACATGTTCCTCAAGGGTGCGGTGGAGGATGAGGCGCTGTCGGTGTTCACCGGGCTCATCCGCATCGACGAGGACGCGCAGCGTACGAACGCCTTCCAGACGAACCGCAACCTCATCCTGTCCGACGGGGCGGCAGCACAGTCGGTGCCCAACCTCGAGATCCTCGCCAACGACGTGCGGTGCGGTCACGGTTCCACCGTAGGGCCGCTCGACGATGAGCAGCGTTACTACCTCATGAGCCGTGGTCTCGACCGCTCCCAGGCCGACCGGCTCCAGGTGCGCGGCTTCTTCGAGGAGGTCCTGGCCCGGTTCCCGGAACAGGACGTCGCTGAGCCCGTGCGACGCTGGATCAACGCCAAGTACGTGCAGGCGCAAGAAGCCGGGAGGGTGTGATGGGCAGGCTGCGCATCGCACGAGTCGACGATCTACCCGAAGGTCGCGGTGTGAGGGTCGAGGTCGAAGATCACCGCATCGCCGTCTTCCGCATCGGCGACGCCGTGTACGCCCTGGGCGACCGGTGCAGCCACGCCGAGGCGTCCCTGGCTGAGGGCGAGCTGTTCGACCTCGAGGTCGAGTGTCCCAGACACGGATCCGGGTTCGATCTCGAGACCGGCGTTCCCGCATCCCTCCCCGCGACCAAGGCCGTGCCCATCTACGAGACGACGGTGGAGGATGGCGACCTCTATCTGGCGCTCGGGGAGGAGGAGCGATGACGGCCGCGCTTCAGGTCGCAGATCTCACAGGGCGCATCGGCGATCTCGAGATCCTCAAGGGCGTCGATCTCGAAGTGCCCTTTGGTGAGATCCACGCGCTGATGGGGCCCAATGGGAGCGGGAAGTCGACCCTGTGCCACGTGCTCATGGGCAAACCCGACTACGAGGCAAGCGGTTCGGCCCTCGTCGGCGGCATCGAGGTGATGGGTCTGCCCGTCGATGAGCGAGCCCGTGCCGGGCTCTTCGAGGCCTTCCAGTATCCGGTCGAGATACCCGGCGTGACGCTCGACGACCTCGTGTCCGAGATGGGCGTTGCCGCCGGGCGCGACCAGGCCTCCTTCGCCGGCAGAGTGGCCCGGGCGAGCGACCGCCTCGGGATGGAGCGTTTCCGCGATCGTTCGATCAACAGCGGGCTCTCCGGCGGGGAGAAGAAGCGCTCGGAGATGTACCAGCTGGCCATTGCTCGGCCCACGGTGGCCGTTCTGGACGAGATCGACTCGGGGCTCGACATCGATGCGGTCCGCGAGATCGCCGAGCTGGTCGAGGCGCTGCGCAGCGACGAGCTCGGCGTCCTGATCATCACTCACTACAGCAGGATCCTCCGCTACATGGCTCCAGACCGGGTCCACGTCATGATCAACGGCCGCATCGTGCGATCCGGTGGCCCCGAGATCGCCGAGGAGCTGGAGGCAAGCGGATACGACGCCCTGCGGGAGCAGGCGGGGACGGATCCCACCCCGGGCGTCGATGCCGACCCGTTCGCCGAGTTCCCGTAGGGGGCGCGGTGGCGGGCACCCAGGGCATCGAGTTCGACTTCGATGATGCCGAGGATGCGGCCGCCTATCTCGCGGAGCTGCGACGCCTCTGGACGGCGTGGGCCGTCGGTCTCGCCGCCCTGTTCCTCACGACTGCGCTGCTCGTGTTTGCGGCCGCGATCTTCGTCATCGGTGCGTTGCTCGTGCTGGCGCGCCCGCTGCAAAGACGTGCAGAGCGCATCTCGCCCGCTGCCCCGCGGGTGCGTGGAGATGACAAGGGCCTCATCCCGGGCAGGGGAGTGCAGCGCGATCGCGCCCTGCGTGCCCTCGCATACGGCGAGGAGCCGCTGCGAAGGGCCGTTGAGGTCGCGGGAGCTTCGCCTATCTGGCTTCTCGCAAGGCGTGCGATCCTCGGAGTGACGCTGGCGGCCTTCGTCGGCGTCCTCATCCAGGCGGGCCGGTGACAGCGCAGCCTCCGGCGACGCGCCTTGCGGACATGCTGCGAGTCCACGGCCGGATCCTCATGTTCACCGGGGCCGGCATCTCGACGTCGTCGGGTATCCCGGACTACCGGGGCCCGGAGGGAGTCTGGACGACCCGGCAGCCGGTCATGTACCGGGATTTCATGACGTCTGCTGCGGCTCGCGCCCGGTACTGGCAGCAGAAGCTGGAGGATCGGGGGGCGTTCGGCGAGGCCCACCCCAACGAAGTCCACGAGGCCGTGGTCCGTCTCGAGGAGGCGGGAAAGCTCGAGCTCGTGGTGACCCAGAACGTCGACGGTCTGCATCGGCGGGCAGGGACCGCGCCTGCGATGCTCGTCGAGATCCACGGCACGAACGTGGAGATCGAGTGTCAGACATGCGGCACCCGTACAGCGCCCGATCCCCACTTCGAGGCCTTCGCCGCAAGCGGCGTTGCGCCCGTCTGTGACTGCGGCGGGTATCTCAAGCCGGCGACGATCAGCTTCGGCCAGCAGCTTCGACCGGCCGACGTCGTTACCGCGTTCCGGGCTGCTGATCGGTGCGACATGGTGCTCGCGCTGGGGTCCACGCTCTCGGTGGCGCCCGCATCCGAAGTGCCTCTGGCCGCGGTGCGCAGGGGAGTTCCCTATGCGATCGTCAACCGGGGGGCGACCGACCACGACGGACTGCCGTTCGTCACGCTGCGGCTCGAGGGCGACGTGGGTGACATCGTCCCGCGGGCGGTCGAGTT
>JBHHXA010000140.1:0-6475 GCA_046756805.1 Acidimicrobiia bacterium | reverse complement strand
GACAACCTCGCACAGCACACCGGCCTCGTAGAGTCCTGCCAGCCGTGCCAGATCGACGGCTGCCTCGGTGTGACCGGGTCGCTCGAGCACGCCACCCGGCCTGTACCGGAGCGGAAAGATGTGGCCGGGTCTCGCAAGATCCTTGGGCGTCGTCTTCGGGTCGACGAATGCCCTGATCGTCGCGGCTCGATCCGAAGCGGAGATCCCGGTCGTCGTACCGTGGACCGTGTCCACAGAGATCGTGAACGCCGTCTTGTGCGAGTCGGTGTTCTCGAGCACCATCAACGGCAGAGCAAGCTCGTCGAGGCGCTCGCCCACCACGGGGACGCAGATGAGGCCGCTCGTGTGGCGCACCATGAACGCGACCATGTCGGTCGTCACCTTCTCCGCCGCAAAGATCAGGTCGCCTTCGTTCTCGCGGTCTTCGTCGTCCACGACGAGCACGAACTCGCCGCGGGCGATCGCCTCGACCGCTTCGTCCACCCCGGCCCAACTCATCGGTGTGCCTCCAACATTCTCTCCACGTATTTGGCCATGACGTCCACCTCCAGATTCACTGCATCTCCCGGCTCTCGTGATCCGAGCACCGTGACGTCGAGCGTGTGCGGTATGAGCACCACCTCGAACCACGAGGGATCCGCACCTACGGGGGCCGCAGCGGTGACGGTCAGGCTCACGCCGTCGACGGTGATCGAGCCCTTCTCGACCACGTAGCGCCCGAGCGCCGCCTCCATCTCCACCCGTACCCGGGCCGCGCCGTCCTCTGCGGAAACCCCGGTCACGAGACCGACGCCGTCGACATGGCCCTGCACGACATGCCCGTCGAAACGTCCGCCGACCTCCGTCGGGCGTTCCAGATCGATGCGGTCACCGGGAGCCAGTCCCCCGAGATTGCTCCGACCCATCGTCTCGGAGACGGCTTCGACGGTGAAACCCTCGTCCGTCACCGCCACCGCGGTGAGGCAGACACCGTTGACGGCAACGGAATCGCCTACCGACAGGTCCCGAACCGTCTCCGGGGCGTCGATCACGAACGTCGCACCTCCTGCCTCCCGCCGCGCTTCAGCGATCCGGCCGAGCTCGGCGACGATCCCGGTGAACATCAGCCCTGACTCCCTTCGAGACCTGCCACGACGACGAGGTCGGGACCAACGACGTCCACCGAGTCGATGGAGAGTGAGCGAGCGTCCGCCAACGTGGCGAAGCTGCGCCGGAACATGGGGAGCCCGACACCGCCCGCGAGACGGCCACCGAGATGGAGGACGAGACGGTCGACCAGGTCATCGTCGAGTAGGGCGCCGGCAAGGGTCGGGCCGCCCTCGACGAGCACATCGACGAAACCACGTGCACCGAGGTCCTTCATCATGGCGGCGAGATCTACCTCGAAGGGGTCACCGACCACCGCCACGGACGCTCCGGTGGGCACATCGGCCCTCTCGGTAGCAGAGTAGATGAGCGGTTGCCGCGCATAGAGGCGCGCATCGTCGGGAAGCGGCCGCGAACCCGCGACCACCACGGGCCGCGGTTGGGCTCCGTCGAAGTCGGCGAGACGGACATCGAGCCTCGGGTCGTCAGCAAGCAAGGTCCCCGCACCGATCATGACGGCATCGCTACGGGCCCGAAGGCGATGGGCATGCTCCCGCGCCTCGGTGCTCGTGATCCATTGCGACGAGCCGTCGGCGGCCGCCGCCTGGCCGTCGAGGGTCGCGGCCATCTTCAGCGTGACGAGCGGTCTGCCGGTGGTGCGATGATGGAAGTATCCGGCGTCGACGGCACGGACCTCCTCCGCGAGCACACCGCCGACCACATCGATCCCCGCCTCGCGGAGGCGTCTGGCACCTGCGCCCGAAACCCGTCTGTCCGGGTCTCGTGCCCCGTAGACGACGTGAGTGACGCCGGAGGCCAGGATGGCTTCGGTGCACGGGCCGGTTGCACCGTGATGATCGCAAGGCTCGAGGGTGACGAAGAGGGTGGCCCCCGCAGCCTCGTCTCCCGCCGCCGCAAGTGCTGCCGCCTCGGCGTGGGCCTGCCCGGGTCCGGGATGCGCGGCCTCGGCGAGGAAACGACCGCCCGCGGCCACCACGACGGCACCGACCCGCGGGTTCGGGTGCGGATGCGTATCACGGGCGAGAGCTACCGCTCGCCGCATCCACTCCGCCGCGGGACGTCCGCCGGCTCGATTGTCGGCACGTCGCGACATGCACGCTCCTTCTCCCATCCGGACTTTCACCGTCGGCCCCGGAGTCTCACCGGATCCACCCCAGGTACTGGGGGTCGCGGGCTGTCACCGCCGGTCGGGAATTTCACCCTGCCCCGAAGGAGGCGTTCGTATTGGCTTGTGCGGCCAGTGTAGCCGGGTGCACCGTGACCCGGTCCAGGGCGGAGCTGAGGGGCGTTACGTCCGGCGGTCGATCTGGTACGAGGATCCGGACTGCCGCTTGGCGTATTCCTTCATCTCGGACGCCACGGCAGACGCCTCCCACTCCGACGTGATCTTGCGTCGCAGGTTGGTCGCGACACCGAGCGAGATCGAAGAGATGGGGAAGGCATGGCGTTCCCCCTTGCGATCCGTGACCTCGATGAACCCACGGAGCGCATCGGAGGTGTCGTAGAACTCGAGCACACCGTCGTCGAACGTTCGGATCGTTGCCTTGCAGAACTGCTCGACGTGATCGGGGTCGATCACCGCGACGAAGTCATCACCGCCGACATGGCCGACGAACCCCTCGGTGTCACCGCTCTCGGCTGCTGCTTCGAGCAGCACCGAGGCCGTGTACCTGATGACGGAGTCTCCCCGCATGAATCCGTAGTGGTCGTTGAACGACTTGAAGTTGTCCAGATCGGCGTGCACGACCGCGAAGTTGCCTCCTTCGCGGACGCGGTGCTCGAGTTCTCGCGTGATACGGAAGTTCCCCGGAAGACCCGTGAGCGGGGACAGATCCCTCATCTGTTGCGCCCTGCGGAGCACCGTTCGCACTCTCGCGAGCAGCTCCTCGAGATCGAAGGGCTTGGTGATGTAGTCGTCCGCTCCGAGATCGAGCCCCTTCACCCGGTCCTCGGCAAGGGCCTTCGCCGTGAGGATGATGACCGGGACGTTTGCGGTCGCAGGACTGGCACGGAGCCTGCGGAGCACCGTGAGACCGTCCATCTCCGGCATCATGACGTCGAGCAGGATGAGATCAGGCGGCCGGCTCTTGGCGGACTCCAGGGCCACCCTGCCGTTCTCCGCCGTCTCGACCTCGAACCCCTCGAGTTCGAGGTTCATCTTGACAAACTGGATGATGTCCGGATCGTCGTCGACGACGAGGATGCGTTCCTTCATGGCCTGTCGTTCACCTCGAGCTCGTCTCGCATGGCCGCGACGGCGGCCACCGGATCGTCCGCTCGGAAGATGCTGCTCCCGGCGACGAACACGTCCGCCCCCGCCTCCCTGGCGCGACGGATGTTGTCCGGACCGATGCCTCCATCTACCTCTATATCGGCTGGGATCGCTCTCGAGTCAACAAAGTTTCGGACAGCTTCGATCTTGGCGAGGGTGCCGTCGATGAAACCCTGGCCGCCGAACCCGGGGTGGACGGACATGAGAACGATCATGTCGCACAACTCCACGAATGGCTCGACCGCCTCGAATGGGGTCGGTGGATTGAGGACGAGACCGAATTGGAGCCCCTCAGCCCGGGCAGCCGCAGCCGCCTCCCCGGGCTCGGGGAAGACCTCGATGTGGACCGTGACGATGTCGCACCCCGCCTTCTTGAGCGGAGCGAAGTAGGCGTGCGGGTTCGTCGTCATCATGTGGCAATCGAAGCGCAGCGAGGTGTGGGGGCGAAGCGAGCGGATCACGGGGATGCCGAGCGAGAGGTTCGGAACGAAGTGGCCGTCCATCACGTCGATATGCAACAGATCGACGTGCGGTTCCACTGCGGCCACCTCAGACGCGAGCCGGGCGAAGTCCGCGGCGAGGATCGAGGGAGCGATGCGTGCCGGCTTCATCACGACTAGAACCCTAACTACAGACGCGCATCGCGCCGCGGGTCTCCGACACGGGAAGGATCGGTGACCGGCGGCGTGGCAGCCGAGACCGTTCGAGGAGGAAGTCGTGACCAACCGCTACCGCGTCGAGCCGGCATCGACCGTCGATCTTGCGGGATTCGACACCCGTGACACCAGCGCATTCGATGTGGGCAAGACCGAGGGACGGACCCTGCTGAAGGGGCTCGTGCGGGAACTGGCGGAGTTGCAGCGGGTGATGTGGGCGGAGAACAGACACAAGCTGCTCGTCGTCCTTCAGGCCATGGACACGGGCGGCAAGGACGGAACCATCCGCAACGTGTTCAGCGGGGTCAACCCCCAGGGCGTGCACGTCGCCAACTTCAAGAAGCCCACCGCACCGGAGATCGAGCACGACTACCTGTGGAGGATCCACACTCACACCCCGGGGAACGGTGAGATCGTCGTCTTCAACAGGAGCCACTACGAGGACGTTCTCGTGGTGAGGGTCCTCGATCTCGTGCCCGAGGAGCGCTGGAGGAGACGGTACGGGCACATCAACGTCTTCGAGCGGCTCCTCAGCGACGAAGGCACCACGATCGTCAAGTTCTACCTCCACAACTCGAAGGAGGAAAAGAAGAAACGGCTCCAGGCACGGCTCGACGATCCGTCGAAGCACTGGAAGTTCAACACGGGCGATCTCGACCACCGCAAGCTGTGGCCCCGATACATGGAGGCATTTGAGGAAGCGCTGAGCCGCACGTCGACGGCACACGCCCCCTGGTACATCGTGCCCGCCGACAGAAAGTGGTACCGCAACCTCGTTGTTGCCGACACACTGTGCCGGACGCTGCGTGGCCTCGAGATGTCGTACCCGGAGGCCGAGGAGGATCTCAGCGCCGTCGTCGTCGAATGAGCTGCGCCGCCACCGCGTGGCTCAGCCGGTCTCGTCAACCACCGCAGGCGCCCCACGGCGGCCGCTGACCCACGCCGCACCAGGCTGGGGACGCTTCCCCGCGGGTTGAACGACGGTGAGCACCAGCCCTCCGTCGGAGAATCCCATCACGGGGTACCCGGCATCGACCTCGATATGACCGGGCTCGACGTCCGCAGCGACGTAGCTTGCATCCAGCACCCTGAGACGTTTGCCCTCTACCGTCGTCCAGGCCCCTGGTCTGGGGTGGAACGCCCGAACCTGTCGCGCGGCCAGGACGGCGCTGTCTGCGGGATCGAGCCGGGCGTCGGCGGAGGTCAGCCTGTCGGCGTAGAGCACACCCGCTTCGATCTGAGGAGCGGGATTGCGGCGCCCGTGCACGAAATCCGGGAGCACCTCGGTCACCATCGACGCCCCCAGCGATGCGAGCCGCCCCGTCAGGGAGCCGGCCGTCTCCTCCTCCCCGATCTCCGTCTCGTGCGCGTTGATGATGGCGCCGGTGTCCAGCCCCTCGTCGATGTGCATCAGGCTCACCCCGGTGACGTCGTCACCGGTGAGGATGGCGCGCTCCACGGGTGCGGCGCCCCTCCATCGAGGCAGTAACGAGAAGTGCACGTTCACGAACCCGACGCGGGTCGCGGCGAGCGCCCTCGCAGACAGGATCCGCCCGTAGGCCACGACCAGGGCAACGTCCAGATCCCTTTCTTCGAGCGCAGCGACGAGATCGGGACCCGACTCCGGTTGCTCGACACGCAAACCCCACTCCGAAGCCGCAGCCTTCACCGGAGGCTCGGCATCCCGGAGGCTCCTCCCCTTCGGCCGGTTGGGCCGCGTCACGACCAGCTCCACATCCGCGATCTCGAGCAGGGCGGCGAGGCTCGGTACGGCTGCCGATGGCGTACCGAGGAATGCGGCCCGCATCACGAGCGCAGGCCCAGGGCCTCTTCACGCAGCTCGCGCAGGGCCATCTTCTTGACGCGCCTCGGGAGCCGCTCCAACAGCAACATCCCGTCGAGATGATCGATCTCGTGCTGGAGCACTCTGCCGACGAGCTCGTCACCCGTGATCTCGATCTCGGCACCTGATCGGTCCACCCCGCGGGCGCGCACGAAGCCGGACCGATCGATGGGCCAGAACTTGCCCGGCACCGACAGACAGCCCTCTTCATAGCTCCACTCCTCGCTGCGCTCGACGATCTCGGGGTTGATCATCTCGAAGGGACCCTCCCCCACATCCGCGACGAAGATCCGCTTCGAGATCCCGATCTGAGGTGCGGCGAGACCCACACCCGGCGCGTCATACATCGTCTCGAACATGTCGTCCACGAGGCGTTCCACCGCGCTCGTCACCTCATCGACGGGCTCGGCCGCGATGCGGAGCACGGGGTCGCCGAAGGTTCGGATGGGGAAGATCGCCACAACGCCGGGAGCATAGTGAGGGCATCGAGGCGCGGCCGGATGCACAGGAAGCCGCAAGGATCACGCCCCCGAGTGTCACCCTTACAGGTCCATGGGGTCGGCGTCCACGCGAACCGCATATCCCCGGTCTCGCCAG
>JBHHXA010000139.1:0-6501 GCA_046756805.1 Acidimicrobiia bacterium | reverse complement strand
CATACGGGTGAACCTCATCAACCCCGGCTGGATGGACACGCCGGGTGAGGACGAGGTGCAGCGACGGTTCCACTCCGATGGCGAGGACTGGCTCGATGCGGCCGAGGCTGCCCAGCCGTTCGGCAGGCTCATCAAGCCCGATGAGCTTGCGGCGGCCATCGCCTATCTCGCCTCGGGCGAGTCGGGGATGATGACCGGAGCGGTGATCGACTTCGACCAGTCCGTCATCGGCGCCGGACCCCAACCCATCCCCGCTCCGGAGGAGACGCCAACTTGAGCTACGACCTCATCACCGTCGGCAGGGCCAACATGGATCTGTTCTCGCTGGGTGCAGACGACGCACGGCTGTTCGAGGCAATGGTCGGGGGGAGCCCGACCAACATCGCCATCGCGAGCCGTCGTCTCGGTCTGCGTTCGGTGGCCTTCACGGGTGTCGGGGACGACCCCGTCGGCGAGTTCGTGCTCGACTACCTCCAAGCCGAGGGCGTGGCGACGGAGTGGGTGCAGCGCGTCTCCGGGAAGCTGACGTCGCTTGCGTTGCTCGGCGTGAAATCGGCCTCTTCGGTCCCTCTCTCGTTCTATCGAACCGACCCGGCGGACATCCATCTGACGTTGGAGGACGCGGCAACCCTTCCGTTCGCGGGCACGCGTGCGGTGCTCGTGTCGGGCAATGCTCTGTCGCGAGGCAGCAGTGCGGATGCCGCAGCATTCTGTGCTGCCGAGGCCGCTCGGCGGGACCTGGACGTCTTCATGGATCTGGATCTCCGACCCACCGAGTGGTCGGCGCCCGATGCGTTCGGAGCAGCGATCCGTCCGGTCCTTGCGGATGTCGACGTCCTGATCGGCACCGAGGAGGAACTGTGGGCTCTGCTCTCCGACCGACCGGAGATCGTATTCGAGGGTGATGAGATGCCGTCGCAGGCACGGCCCGGCCTCGCCATCGCCATCGACCGGCTCGTGACGGACGGAGCGGGCCCCGGGGTCGTCGTCCTGAAACAGGGCGAGCGCGGCGTGAAGCTCCACGGCCCGGCGGAGCACCCCATCGAGGTGGCCGGCTACCCCGTCGAGGTCGTCAATACCGTAGGCGCGGGCGACGCCTTCGCTGCCGGACTGATCACACGGCGTCTCGCCCGAGATGCCTGGCACACGGCGGCGTCGTTCGCCAACGCGTGCGGTGCGATTGTCGTGACGCGTCACGGCTGTGCGTCGGCGTTTCCCTTCCTTGCCGAGGTAGAAGCCTTCCTCGCAGCCCACGATTCCGGTGCGGTCGCTCATGGCTGAGCTGAGCGCAGGAAAGGTCAGGCGACTCACCGCCCTTGCCGGGGAGGGGGGCGTGTTCACGATCCTTGCGGTTGACCACCGCGACTCGATGCGCGTTGTTCTCGATCCAGACGAGCCACGAGCGGTCCCGGCATCGGAGCTCACCGGGACGAAGCTCTGGTTGCTCAGCGCTCTCGCCGGTGGCGCGTCCGCCGTGTTGGTCGACCCGGAGTACTCGGCCTTACAAGCGGTCGCAGATCAGACACTGCCCGGCAACACGCCGTTTCTGTGCGCCGTCGAATCCCAGGGCTACCTCGGGGCCCCCGATTCGGGAGCGGCGACGCTGCTGGACGGGTGGAGTGTGGCCAAGGCGGCGCGGCTCGGTGCTGCCGGGATCAAGCTCCTCATCCTCTACCGTCCGGACGGGGCACTCGCCGCCGCACAGCATCGTGTCGTCGAGGCGGTGGTGGCCGACTGTGCCCGGGAGCAGATCCCGTTGTTCCTGGAGCCAGTGGCGTACGGACTCCCGGGAGGGCCGCCACCGGGGACCGGGGAGTTCGCAGCGCAGCGGCGAAGGATCGTGTGTGACTCGGCGCGTGCTCTGGCTGCGCTCGGTCCCGACGTACTCAAAGTCCAGTTCCCGGTTGATGCCGCGTTCGACACCGACCGGGCGTCGTGGGCCGACGCGTGCGAGGAGCTGTCCGAGGCCGCCGGCATCCCTTGGGCAGTGCTATCCGGTGGCGACCCATTCGAGTCGTTCCTCGATCAGGTCGAGACCGCTTGCGACGCGGGTGCTTCCGGGTTTCTCGTCGGTCGATCGCTGTGGGGGGACGCGGTGACGGCACCCCGCGCAATGCGCGACGCCGTGATGGCCGACACGGTGCGACCCCGGTTGGCCGAGCTGTGCGACGTCGCCACGGCCCGCGGCTCCGACTGGGCGCTGCGCCATTCGTGGCCGGCGTTCGACGAGCACGCGTACCACACCTTCTGAGATGACGCCGAGCACAGCGGAACCGCGTAGTGTGCCGAGCCCAGGGAGGAGGCCGGTTGGTGGATCATCACATCCTCGTGACTCGACGCCCCCCGGGACGCTCCCTTGACATGCTGACCGGCAAGGGCACGGTCGACCTGTGGCCCGAAGATCGAGCGATGCCGCACACGGCACTCAAGGGGCGCATCGGCGCGGCCACCGCCCTCTACGGGATGTTGACCGACAGGATCGACGCCGACCTGCTCGACGCAGCGCCCCATCTGGCCGTCGTGAGCCAGATGGCGGTCGGAGTGGACAACGTCGACGTCGCGGCGTGCACGGAGCGTGGCATACCCGTCGGTCACACGCCGGACGTTCTCACCGAAACGGTGGCAGACACCGCGTTTGGCCTGCTGATCGCAGCTGCCCGACGCTTCGGAGAGGGCGTGGACTACGTGCGTGCGGGCCGCTGGGTGCGATGGGAGCCGGACTTGCTCCTCGGCTCCGATGTGCACGGCTCTGTTCTGGGCATCGTCGGGCTCGGCCGGATCGGTGCTGCCGTCGCAAGGCGCGCTCGAGGGTTCGGCATGACGATCGTGTACACGGGTCGCGCTCCCAGACCGGAAGCCGCAGAGCTCGGCGCGCGGTTCTTGCCACTCGACGAGCTGCTGCCGGCAGCCGACCATGTGGTCGTGACGGCGATGCTGACGGCGGAGACGAGGCATCTCATCGATGCAGACGCGTTCGCGGCCATGAAACCGACCGCCACTCTCGTCAACGTGTCAAGGGGAGGCCTCGTCGACACCGATGCCCTCGTTGCTGCGCTGCGATCGGGCGACATCGAGGCTGCGGCACTCGACGTGACCGATCCAGAGCCGTTGCCCGCCGACCATGAACTGGTGGGTCTCGGCAATTGCATCGTCCTTCCCCATCTGGGCTCATCGAGTGCCCAGACGAGGACGGCCATGGCCGAGCTTGCCGCCGAGAATCTCATCGCGGGCCTCCGCGGTGCTCGACTCCCGGCGTGCGCCAACCCGGAGGTGTACGACCGATGAGACGAGCTGCGGATGCTGCGAGTCGCCGGCCAGGGGTCGGAGTGCACCGGGCAGCGAGAACGTCGTGAAGCACCCCACCATCCACGATGTCGCCGCCCGGGCCGGTGTGAGCAAGTCGCTCGTGTCACTCGTGATGCGTGGTGCCGACAACGTCAGCGACGAGAAGAGAGCCGCCGTTCTGGTGGCAGCGCGCGCACTCGGTTACCGCCCCAACCTCGCGGCTCGCTCTCTGGTCCGGCGACGCTCGCAGATTCTCGGCGTGCTGGTGTCGGACCTCCACAATCCCTTCTTTCTCGATGCCATCGACGGAATCGCCGCCGAGTCCTTGGAACGGGATTATCGGGCGCTGTTGGGCACGGGCCATCTTGTCGAGGCGCGAGAGACCCTGGCCATCGACACGCTTCTGGAGTTGCGGGTCGATGGTCTGTTGCTGCTCTCACCCCGCGTGCCGATCTCCGTGGTCGAGGACGCAGGATCGAGCGTGCCGACCGTCGTACTGGGACGCACCTCACGCTCCAGGGTGTTCGACAGCATCGCGGGCGACGAAAGCATCGGAGGCGGACTCGTCGTCGACCACCTCGTGGCAACGGGTCACAAGCGGATCGCACACATCCACGGTGGCCGCGGTGCGGCCGCCGTGCCGAGACGTGCGAGCTACGAGCGGGCGATGAAGCGCAACGGGCTCGACGAGTACATTCAGTCCATCCCGGGGGGCTACACCGAAGCGGGTGGGATGGAGGGCATGAGACGGGTGCTTGCTCTGGAGCCCCTTCCCACCGCAGTGTTCGCGGCGAACGACCTGTCCGCTCTCGGTGCGCTCGAAGTGCTCGACGGTGAGGGGATCGACGTCCCGGGTGACATGTCGCTCGTCGGGTACGACAACCTGAAGGAAGTCGACTACCACCGGATCGCCCTCACGACCGTCGACCAGCCGACGTACGACATGGGTCAAGCAGCGGTGGAGCTCGTGCTGGAGCGACTCGAAGAAGGCAGGTCTGAGGCGAAACACGTCGTCCTGCCCCCGTCCCTCGTCGTGCGGTCCACCACCGCACCACCGCGAACCAGACGATGGTGAGTGGCATCCCGGCCGATGACGAGGCCGTGCCCCGACCCGCCGCCTGTACAGCCTGAGACCCGATGGATACCATTGCCCTCGGTGCGCACGCCAGGCGCGCGTCGTTCGAGGCGTCTTCCCTAGGAGAGCTTGTCGTGTCGTTGATCGAGCCCCATGGTGGGGAACTGGTCGAGCCGATGGTCGATGCAGCTCGCGCTGCGCAGCTGCAATCGGATTCGCGCGACCTTCCCTCCTGGGACCTGACCGCCCGGCAGCTCAACGATATCGAGCTCCTGCTCACCGGAGCCTTCTCTCCGCTGCGCGGCTTTCTCAATGCGAGGGACTACCAGTCGGTTCTCGACGACATGCGGCTCTCAGACGGGACGCTGTGGCCGATGCCCATCACTCTCGACGTGACCGGGGAGGTGGCAGAGTCGCTCGACCGGGGTGACCGGATCGCCCTGCGCGACCCCCAAGGCGTGATGCTCGCCGTGCTCACCATCGAAGACGTGTGGCAGCCCGATCTCGGCGCCGAGGCGGAGAAGGTGTTCGGCAGCCGCAACCCCGAGCACCCCGGAGTGGCGTACCTGCTCGAGCAATCGAATCCGTGGTACCTCGGCGGCGTCATCGAGGGACTCCAGCTCCCCGTCCACTACGACTACGGCGACCTGCGGAGGACACCCCGTGACCTCCGCACCGAGTTCGCTGCAAAGGGCTGGTCCTCGGTGGTCGCCTTCCAGACGAGAAATCCGATGCACCGGGCACATGTCGAGCTGACCATGCGGGCCGAGGCGGAGACGGGCGCCAACCTGCTGATCCATCCCGTCGTGGGAATGACCAAGCCAGGCGACGTCGACCACTACACCAGAGTGCGCGCCTACCAGGCGGTCCAAAAGCGCTACCCGGACAACAGCGCCAGCCTTGCCCTGCTCCCGCTCGCGATGAGGATGGGCGGGCCGCGGGAGGCAGTGTGGCACGCCATCATCCGCAAGAACCACGGCGTTACCCACTTCATCGTCGGTCGCGACCACGCCGGACCCGGGAGCGACTCCTCGGGCGAGCCGTTCTACGGGCCGTACGAGGCCCAGGACCTCGTGCTCGCCCACGAAGAGGAGCTGGGCGTGACGCTCGTGCCTTTCAAACTGATGGTGTTCGTTCCCGAGGACGATCGGTACTACCCGATCGACGAGGTGCCGGAGGGTGCCGAGACGCTCTCGATCTCGGGGACGGAGCTGCGCCGGCGTCTTGCGACGGGTGAGGAGATCCCGGAGTGGTTCAGCTACCCCGAGGTGGTACAGGAGTTGCGTCGCACGCATCGTCCGAGGTCCGAGCAGGGTTTCACCGTCTTCTTCACCGGGCTCTCGGGTTCCGGCAAGTCGACCATCGCCAATGCGCTGATGGTGAAGCTCCTCCAGAGGGGTGGCAGATCGGTGACGCTGCTCGACGGCGACGTCGTCCGGACCAACCTCTCGAAGGGGCTCGGCTTCTCCAAGGAGGACCGGGATACGAACATCGTCCGTATCGGGTACGTCGCCTCGGAGATCACCAAGGCGGGCGGCATTGCGATCTGCGCCCCGATCGCTCCGTATGCCGGTCCGCGTGCGGAGAACCGCATCGCCCTCTCGGCGGTCGGTGGTTACGTGCTCGTACACGTCGCGACTCCGCTCGAGGTGTGTGAGGAGCGGGACCGCAAGGGCCTCTACGCAAAAGCCCGGGCAGGGATCATCAAGGAGTTCACCGGAATCTCCGATCCTTACGAAGAGCCGGCTGATGCGGAGATCGTGCTTCGGACCACGGAGCTGAGTCCCGAGGAGTCGGCAGAGACGATCATCGACTACCTCGTCGACGAGGGATACCTGCCCAAGGAGGGCTGACTCTGGCCCGTGTCACCGAGCCTGGGGACGTTGCACGGATCGAGCGCGCGCTCGACGTGGCAACACGCGTGCTCAGTCCCTTCACCCCGGGAGAGGTCGCTGCACGGACCACGCAGGGCGACGATCCGCTCACCATCGGGTGTCCAGGCCGGATCGGTGTAGGGTGCAACGAGAATCTCACCGGGTTCCAGTGTGGCATCGACCGCTGGGTCGAGAATGATCCTGGCCGGTCCCACGAAGACACCGGGGGATGCCCCCTGACCATTCAACCCCATCAGGGGATCCGAT
>JBHHXA010000138.1:0-6523 GCA_046756805.1 Acidimicrobiia bacterium | reverse complement strand
CACGACCACCAGAATCAAAAGCGGCAGCGCAAACATCACGAAGAAGGCCACGAGCAACGCGCCCTCCAGCATCCCAGAGTCGACCTCCCGAGCCTCGAAGACCAGCGCAGCCAGCAGCATCGAGGCGCCCATGCCTGCGAGGGCGTAGCTCCGCCTGCCTTTGAGCAGGCACACCGCGGTCGCAGCGATCGCGGCTACGAGTGTGAAGCGAAGATCCAGAATTCCAGTGGAGTGCCCTCAGAGGCCGTGGCGCTTCGGGCGGCGACCGGCGTGGCGACTCGTGCGATGAGCCGCTCTGCCTCCCCGGGGAAGGTGACCGTGCCGGCAATGGTTCGCTCTCCGGTGATCGTGAGCTCGAACTCTCCCGTGTCGTGGTCTGCGAGCTCTTGGTCGCCGCAGTAACTCGTCCGCCCAACGACTCCCCGGACCTCGGCGAGGTCGTTCGTGGCCGCCGGTTGGATGCTCCCGGCAAACTCGAACTCGAAGAGGACGCAGTCCTCGTCGGGCTCGGCACGGGGTTCTAGATTCCCGCTGCCCAGCACCGGCGCGCCAACATCGGTGAGGTCTTCGGGGATCTCGAGCGAGATCTCATTGACGGTGGCGCCTTCCTCCCCCTCGAACCCGAGTCGCTCCTCCGATCCGAGAGCCGGAGGCTGCGCCACGATGAGCACCACGAGGAGAGCACCGATGGTCGATGCGAACATTCGGCTCCGAGATCGCACGTCCAGCGTCTTCATTCCTCACGTTGTCAGGTGGGAAGAAGCTAGCGAAGACGATGAGCTTCACACGGAGAGGCGACGGCGACAGCGACGGCTCTACTGCACTCGGCCACGTCAGGGGGACGCAGCCGTTGTGGTGACGCCGGCCCCTTCCGGTGTTGTGGGCGTCCACCGCTGTCCATTCCAGTTGAACAAGTACGGCTTGATGATGCCTCCCAAGGCGTCCGGGCCGAAGTGCACGTTCACCGCCATGGCTCCGAGGGCCGCTTCGTATGGCTGACCTTCGGCCAGGAAGCGCACCCAGCGAACGCCGCTCATCGATGCTCGCTCTTCGGCGGTCTGGTAGGTGACGGTGGTTCCGAGTGCTTCGTTGATCGCTTGTTGGACGGCAGGCGGGGTCTCGACGTATCCAAAGACCCGGCCGTGGTCGCAATCGACCTCTGCGCAGGCCGCCAACCACGCCATGGCTCGCAGTTCGTCCTGATCCTGGGCCAGGAGCCGCGGGGGTGCGGTCTCAATCACCGAGGAACCGCCCGATGGGGACGGTGCCGGTGGTGCGACCGTCGTGGAGGTGGTTTCCTCGAAGATCCTCGGCCCGGTGCATGCAGCAAGGGCCAAGGCACCGGCCGCTGCCGCGAGGAAGCGCTTTGCTGATCTCGGCAATGACGGACGGAGGGAGCTCTCCGGTGGTCGCCTTCGCCGCAAGTACGGCTCCTCGTGGAGCCACCAACAACGTAGCGAAGACTATGTGCCCACATCGATCCAATTGTGTCTCAGGGGTCGTTTACGATCGAACGTATGTTCGAAGAAGAGATCCCTCCTGGGTTGGATGCGATGGCGCCAGGTCCGGTGTTGGCCGCGTTTCTGTCGTCGATCAATGTCGCCACCGTCTCTGGGTACGACCGGGTGGTGGTGCTGAGAGCGCATCATCGGATGGCGTCGCATCACCAGGCGGAGGTCTACAAGGCCATCAACGCAGTGGCGGACTCAGTAGGTGATGTCGAAGAGGACCCGCAATGGGTCGGTGAAGCGACGGCGGCAGAGATCCGCGCCGCCTTGGTGCTGACCCGCCGCGCCGCCGACACAGAGCTCGGTCTGGCTCTGGATCTCCAGCGTCGCCTTCCACAGGTCGCGGCGTCGCTGAGCGCAGGGCAGATCGATCTGCGTCGGGCCCGGGTGATCGTGGATGCGACCGGTCATCTCTCGGTTGAAGAGGCACGCGAGGTCGCTGCCCGGGTCCTCGGAGACGCACCCGGGTTGACCACGGGCCAGCTCGGTGCGCGGATCCGGAGGCTCTGTCTCGAAACCGATCCGGGTGACGCTGCCCTGCGGTACGAGACCGCGGTCACCCAGCGCAGAGTCGTCATGCAACCCACGACCGAAGGCGCTGCGCACCTCATGGGGCTCGACTTGCCCCCACACCGGGTTGCCACGGTCACGAGGAGGATCAACCGGCTCGCACGCACGTTGCGGCGACACGGCGAGTACCGCACGATGGATCAGCTGAGGGCCGACGTTCTCCTCGACCTGCTCGACGGTGTGGCGAGCGGCACGGCCTCAACCGCCGCCGGTGAAACGGGGCCCAGGCCGCAAGGCACCGTTGATCTTCGGGTCGATCTCGTTACGCTGGCGGGGCTGGCCGAGCATCCGGGTGAACTGGCGGGATACGGGCCGGTGATCGCCGACATCGCCAGACAGGTCGTTGCCGACCAGCGGACCGCCGCGGAGTGGCGTTACACCGTCGATGATCCGGACACCGGCAGGATCGTCTCCGAGGGCACCACCCGTCGCAGACCCACAGCCGGCCAGCGGCGTCACCTCACGACTCGCACCACGACCTGCGTGTTCCCGGGATGCCGGATGCCCGCGACCGACTGCGACCTCGACCATCGAACTCCCTGGGCAGAGGGCGGACTGACCACCAACGGCAACCTCGCACCGCTGTGCCGCCACGATCACCGTATCCGCCACCACACGGAATGGAACTATCAGAGCCTGCCCAACGGCACCCACCAGTGGACGACCACTCTCGGGCACCACTACACCACCGGCAGGGACACGGTCACTACCGCCAAGCCTCCGTGACCGGTACGGCGACGGAACGTGAGGGAAACGAGTTCGACGTGGTCTGAAGCTCGACCACGGCGACGCCGTTCGGGTTACGGAGAGAGCACTTCGATCTCCCGCCATGCGACCCACGAGGGGCTCTCCACTGTCGTCACCCTCACCCTTCTCCCCATGGTGGGGCTCTCGAAGAAGACCTCGAGCACGTCGTCGATGACCGTGTCGCCGGCGAAGGTGTGGATCTCGACGCCGTCGATCTCCACGACGTGGACGGTGGGGCCGGGCGGGAACTGATCCACGGTGAGACGGACACCGCCGATATCCCGCGACGATCCCAGATCGACCTCGAACCATTGCACCGGGCCGCTTCCTGCGGTCCACGAAGTGCCGGTCTCCCCGTCTACGGCCAAGGCCTGAGCATCATCTGCGAGCGACGCCGATGCCGCGGTCGCGGCCCCGAGTGCCATGTTGCCTGTGGTCGGCGTCGGCGGGGCAGGATCGAAGCCGCACATCGCGGCCGCGGCGACGGTGCAGTGCTCGATCACGCCGCCGACCATCGTCATCTCGACCGTGATGTCGATGATCTGGTCGTGCGGCACGGCGGTCGGGTCGGCGGAGAGCACGATGAGATCGGCCAGCTTGCCCGGCGTCACCGTGCCGACCTCCGTGTCGCGGTCCAGCGCATACGCCGCTTCCCTCGTCATCATGACCAGCGCTTCATCGACCGTGATCGTCGTCGCTTCCAACCACGGTTCGGGCCGGCACACGGTGCCGTCCGCGGCGATTTCGGTCCTGGTGACATAGCTGGACAGGTCGGCAAGCGGGTTGATGGGTGGCAGGCCGGGGTCGTCCCCGTGCCAGGCGATGTGTGCACCTGGGTTGGCGTCGATCAGCCTGCGCCAGTTCTCGCCGTTGTCCCGCCAGAACTGCGTCCAGGGGATGTCGGCGCACGTGGAGAACATGCCGAAGACCACCGCGACGATGTCGTGCTCCGCGTATCGAGAGAGCGAGCCCTCGGTCACGATGGCGTTGTGGTCGATGCGATGCCTCTTGTCGTTTGGTGCGCCTCCGAGCACGGCCACGATGGCGTCCTGCGCATCCGCCACCGCCAGGTCGCCCTGGGCGTGGATGAGGAGTTGATACCCCGCAGCATCCGCCTCGCGCACGAATGCCTCCAGCGTATCGGGCGAATGGAATGGTGGGGCGGGTGCCAGGCCCTCGATGAACGAGCTGCCGGCAGACACCGGCCCGCAGGTCCCACCGTCGGCGAACACCTTCACCCCGCCGATGCGCAGCATCTCACCGAAGCCGCGCGTGGGAGGGAACTCCTCGTACCAGGTGCCGAAGTCCTCGCCACAGTTGCTCGTTCGGGTGAGGTAGAGGCTGGTGCGGACCCGCAGGTCGCCCGAATCCGCTGTCTCGAGGAGCGAGTCGATGGTATCCGGCTCTACGGAGGCGTCTCCCAGGGTCGTGATGCCGTTCTGCAACGCCAGTTGCTGGCCGCCGATGATCCCGGAGTTCATGTCGGTGAGGATGTGAGTGTGGGGGTCCACGAAACCCGGCAGCAACGCCCGTCCCTCGAGATCGATCATCGTCGTCTCCGGCCCGCGAAAGTCGAGGACCTCCTGTTCGCTTCCGACGGCAACGATGGCATCGCCCGTGACGGCCAGCGCCGCGACAAGGCCGAGGTCGGGATCCATGGTGAGGACGGGGCCGCCGCTGAAGATCACATCTGCTCCAGGAGCCGGCGGCAGCGTCGCCGGTGTGGCGACGGACGGTGGAGGCTCTGTGGCCGTCGTCGATGATGCCGGCGCCGCCGTGGAGTCGGGTTGTAACGATGTCGTGACGATCGTGGGATCACGCGGCGGCGGAGTGGTCGGGGTCGCCTCGGAGCCGGTGCAGGCAGACATCACGAGGGCGCAGGCTGCTGCCGTCGTCAGGATGCGCCCAATCATCGCCGTCGAAGCTAGCGAGACGCTGCATTCTGCGCCGCGAGTCTCGGAGCCGGACTCCATGATGGCCCGCCTGCGACGGGAACCGCGACGTGGTCGGGCGTCGTTGGTTCACGAGGCGGATCCGATATCCTGCCGGGGACCCCGGGACGCATGTGACTACGACCAGCATCGGCGAACTGATCCGCGAGCGGCGTCTTGCGCTCGGCTTCTCGCTCGGCCAGCTCGCCACCCAGCTTGGGGAGACCCCTGCCGAGGTCCGACGCTGGGAACGAGGCGAGGACGTGCCGGGGCGGATCGCCACGACACAGCTGGCCCGTGTCGTGGACGTCGACGTCGAAGTGCTGGAGGCTATGCGTCCCGAGGACGTCGACCAGGACCCCGCAGCCGACGACCCCGTAGCCGACGACGCGGCCGTCCACCCCGCATTGGACACGCCGGCGGCGAGCGAGCCGGCGCCTGCGATCGCCGGTTCCTTCTCCGATGCAGCCGCCACGGCCTCTTCCACGGTGATCGACGGCCAGGGGACGGGCGACGAATCGACAGAGGACCGACCGCCGGATGCCGAACCGAGAGACGCAGTACCGACGGATACCGTACCGACCGGTGACGAAACGACGGACGCCGACGCAGCCGATCCTCCACCGACCCGGCAGCCCGCGGACGCCGTCCCGGCACAGCTACGTGGACATGAAGAGCAGCGCGAGATCACGGCAGCCCCCATGATCACGGAGGCGCCCACCGAATCGATTCCCGCTCCGGTTGCCACGATCCCGCGCCGGGAAGAGGCCTCCCTTGCTGCGCCCGAGGTGCCGGTCAAGACCCGCGCCCCGAATCCGCTCGAGCTGTTGTTCGACCCGCGCCGGAGGTGGATCTACTGGATCCGGTACGTGCTGACGGTGGTGGCGCTACTGGTGCTGTTCAGGGTGTTCGTCTGGGCCGCCGGCGAGCTCTGGGCCGCGCTCGGCGAGCTGCTCGATGGATTCCAGTCGACGGAGGACGCGGACGCGCTCGTCCGGTCCGGCCTCCGGTAGCCGGTCTCAGAGGGCACGGACGAGGAGGCCGAGGGCTGCGGTCGTCGAGAGTGCGAGCACGCCGAAGCGGATGACGGCGCCGTCGACCCTGGCCAGTAACCGGTTGCTGACGAGGAACGCGAGTGCGGCCGGGACGATCAGCAAGCCGCCCATCACGATCTCGTCCCAACTGATCTCTCCGGCTGCGCCCCTGGCGGCGATCGACATCGTCACGCCGATGGCGAACACGGCTGCCAGCGTTGCCCGCAGGCGTGGCCCCTTCTCCCCGGCGAACAACAGCGCCAGCGGCGGGCCGCCCATCGATGCGACAGCACCCGTGGTTCCTGAGAAGACCCCCGCGGTGAAGTCGACAGGCCGCGAGCGCGATACGGCCCTCCCGGCAGCGAAGAAGACGACCGCCAGCAAGACGAAGGCCGCCATGAGGACGTCGAGGAACCGGTCGGTGGCGATCGCGAGGAGGCCGATGCCGACGAGCGCCCCGGGGACCCGGCCCGCGAGGATCCAGGCGACCCCTCGCACATCCACCTCGTCTCGTTCCCGGACGAGGGACGCCAGCGCCAGCGGGAAGGAGACGACGAGCTGGGGAACCGGTGCCAGCACCGGATCGACCAGTGCAAGAACCGGGACGGACAGGATGTTGAACCCGAATCCGATCGATCCCTGGATGAGGGCCGCGACGAACGTCACGATCAGCGCCAGGACGAGTTCGAGCGAGTCGACGGGCAAGGGACCTCCGGAGGGACCGGAGGAGGCT
>JBHHXA010000137.1:0-6553 GCA_046756805.1 Acidimicrobiia bacterium | reverse complement strand
AAGCGGTGAAGGCCCTCTGGGACGACGATCCCGAGCAGGCCAGGTCGACGCTCGATCGGTCCCTCGATGGCGCACGGAACGGGCTCGGCGAGGCGCGCCGCGCCATCCAGGCGCTCCGGGCTTCGCCGCTCGAAGAGGAAGGGCTCGCGAGCGCGTTGAGCCATCTGGGAGCTGCGGTCGAGACGCGGTCCGCGATGCGGGTCGAGGTGTCCGTTGCCGAAGACATCGCGGATCTCGAGCCCGAGCTGGAGCAGGCTCTGTACCGGATCGCTGACGAGGCGTTGACGAACGCCACTCGCCACTCTGGGTGCACCGCTATCGATGTCGTGCTCCGGCGAAAGGGCCGCAGGGTTCGTCTCGAAGTGCGCGACGACGGCACGGGGTTCGATCCCAAGGCCCCGGTCGACAACGGGCACGTCGGGATTCGGGGCATGCGCGAACGTGCGGCCATGCTGGGCGGCAGGCTCGATGTGGAGAGCTCGTTCGACTCGGGAACCGTGGTCAGCTTCGAGGTGGAGGTGCTGCGGTGACCAGGATCATGATCGTCGACGACCAGGAGGTTGTGCGCGAGGGCTTGCGTGCGATCCTCGGAACGGTTCCCGGCCTCGAGGTCGTCGGTACCGCGAGCAACGGGGCGGAGGCGCTCACCCTGGTCGGCACCGTCGATCCCGACGTCGTGCTCATGGATCTCAACATGCCGATCATGAACGGCGTGGAAGCCACGCGAGCGCTTGCCGCCGCGCACCCTGAGGTGGGCGTTCTCGTGCTCACCACCTACGACGCGGAGGAGTGGGTGCTGGATGCAGTACGTGCGGGAGCCTCGGGCTATCTGTTGAAGGATGCGCCGCGAGAGAAGCTGGTCGATGCCATCCGGGGCACCGCTGCCGGAAAGACCCACGTCGACCCCTCCGTGGCGGGAAACCTGTTCGCCAGGGTCGCGTTGGCCGAGAAGTCGGAGGAGAGCACCGTTGCCGATGCCCTCACCGAGAGGGAGCTGGACGTACTGCGGCTGTTGGGTAAGGGCCTCTCCAACGCATCGATCGCCGAGCAGCTGTTCCTCTCCGAGGGCACGGTGCGCAACTACGTCAGCGCAGTCCTCAGCAAGCTCCACCTCGAAGACCGCACCCAGGCTGCCGTGCTGGCGGTCCGGCATGGCATCGCCTGATCCTGCGCCCGATCACGCGCACGCACGCGTCAGGAGCTGGAGGCCGGCGTCGCGGGCGTTTTCGACCCCGGTTACGGTTGCGTTGTACACGCGGCCTGCTGCTCCGTCGAACACTTCGGCAAGGATGAGGCCTTCGCCAAGGCTCACGACGTAACCCCCGTCGCACACAGGCACGTCATCGACCGGGCCTCCTGCCAGTGCTGCACCACTGCGAGCCAGGTCGAATTCTGCTTCGGTACTGGGGCGGAACGACACGGCGACCGAGCCTCCCGTGTCCGCGAGGAAGATGCAAGCGTCACCGGGCCCGTTGGCTTGGAAGAAGGTGTAGTCGAGACCGAGGACGTCCTGAACCTCGTTCTCTGACCACAGCTGCAGGCACTCAGGGCCATCGAACGGCGCCCCTGTGGTCGCCGGGGCCGCTGTGGTCGCCGGGGCCGCTGTGGTCGCCGGGGCCGCTGTCGTCGCCCCCGCAGGAGCCGTAGTCGTGGTTGCTGCGGTTGTCCCGGGCGGTGCAGTCGTCACCGGGGCCACCGTGCTCCCCACAGGCGCGGCCGTGGTCGCGACGGTCGTCACCGTTCCCGGCGGATCGGACGCCTCACCGTCGTCATCACCACACGCAGCCACCACCAGCAGCAACGCGATCAACACCGCCCACCTTCGCACCGGCCCTCCTCGGCTAGATCATGCGCACAGTAATGAGCGTGTCGAGAGACTGAGCGGCCGCCGTCGATGTCGCCATGGGAAACGACCCGCTTCGGAGCGCCCGAGTCGTCGTTGGGGCCAGGCGTAGGATCGCACCCGTGGGTGATGCGATGGCGATTCGGCGACTCGATCCCGAGGACATCGATCTGATGGGCCGGATCGACCGCTCCGAGCACCTGACCGTGAAATACACCGTCGAAGACGGGGCTCTCGTCGGCCGATCGACGGATGTGCATGTCCCCACCTGGAGTCGGCAGGGATCGGATGAGCGGAGCGTCGCGGCAGTCATCGGGTACTGGCGTCCCGTCGTCCCAGACGGTGCTGATCTCCTCGGGGCATTGGACGGAGACGACGTTCTCGGTCTCGCGATCGTTGATGGTTCGTTCGAGCCGGGGCCGGCGTGGCTTGCATTTCTCTACGTGAACCGACCCGATCGCCGTCGCGGCGCGGCGTCGGCGTTGTGGGCTGCGGCGGTGGGCGTGGCGCGCAACGCGGGAGCTGCGGCCTTGTACGTGTCCGCAGCGCCGAGCGGCTCTGCGGTTGGCTTCTATCTCAGCCGGGGTTGTCAACTGGCCGAGGCGCCGCATCCCGAACTGTTTGCGCGAGAACCCGAGGACATCCATCTCACGTGTCTTCTGAGCTGAGGCTCGTGAGCGGAGCTCCGAACCGGTCCCCGACGTGACCGTTCACAGAGTCGATAATCCCGGTGTGGCTCCGCAACGTGACGCACGCACGGGAGGTTGCAGATGACCAATGATTCCGATCGCACCGAACCGGGAGGTTCTGGCGGGCACGAGGTGGACGTCGGCTGGTTGATTCGGGCTACGCCGCTGGCACTCGTCCTCGCGCTGTTCATCGTCTTTGCGATTCAGAACGCCGAGCCGGTCGACCTCGAGTTCTTGAACTGGACTTTCTCGATGCGGAGGATCTTCCTCCTCGTCGGTGCCGCCGTGGCCGGGGTCATCGTTTGGGAGTTGGGCGGGTTCTTCGTCCGGCGGCGCAAGGCGCGCAAGGCGGCTGCCGGCTGAACGGCGGTAACCCTCAGCGCGGGGGCGGGGGGCGGAGCGCGGTGTAGAGGGACAGGGCTGCGACGAGGTCGTCCGGTGCGTCCGTGCCGACGCGGAACTTCTTGCCGGAGATCAGCTCGAGTTCCACGGCGTCGAGACCCCAGACATTGAACATCCAGCCGCCTGGGATCTTGCGGATGCCCCACCCGTACCACCACTTGTTGCGCACCGCCTTCATCGTGACGACGTCCTCGAGTGCGAACGTCCTGCGCGGCCATCCCCAGGCGAACGCTGTGGTGATACGGCCCGCCGCGATCGATACGGTGAGGCGGCTGAAGGCGAGCAGGACGCCGAGGATCAGGGTCGAGAACACGGCGAGGGGGACCAGGACCACAGGCTCTCCCGCTCCGGCTGCTGCGACGACGAGCACCACCCCGGCCATCAACAAGAGGCTGGGCGCCCAGAGATTGCCCCATTGCGTATGGCTGTACTCCACGGGCCCACCATATCCGGTCGTGACGTCCGGCCGTCTCAGTGACGGCGACCCGTATCCTGAGACGTCATCCGCCGAGGAGGACGAAATGGCAGCCGATGTCGCCAGCGTGATCCCCGCGTTCCACTACGAGGACGCACCCGCCGCGATCGAGTTCTTCGTCGAGGCGTTCGGGTTCGAAGTGAACGCGGTGTGGGAGGGGAGCGACGGAAGGGTCGCTCACGCCCAGCTCACCCACGGCAGCGGCATGATGATGCTGGGCTCGGCGCGGGACGGTGATCCGTTCAGCGACACCGGGAAGGCATCCGTCTACGTGATCGTCGACGACGCCGACACCCACTACGAGCGATCCGTGGCAGCCGGTGCGAGGATTCTCCTGCCGCTCCAGGACGAGGACTACGGAGGCCGGGGCTACACCGCCACAGACCCCGAGGGCAACCTGTGGACGTTCGGCACCTATCGTCCCGAGATCTGACGACCGCCGCTCGGCATCAAGCCCGGCCCACGGGCTCGCCGCAGATCTGGCAGCTACTCCTGTCCCGTTCCACCACGGATCCGCATTGGCCGCACTGCTCGCTCGCCGGGCCGTTCATGCGCGCATCGAGCGCCTCGACCCTCGTCCACAGCTCATCGCTGGAGAATCCAGACTCCTCGAGCAGCTCCCAGATGGCTCCGACGAGGATGTCGAGGCGCGACATCCGGTCTTCCAGAGCCTCGACCTGCTCTCGCAACGGCTCGACACGGCCGGACAAGCCGGAATCGAACCGCGTCGAGTAGGCGATCGCTCGCTGATCTGCGACATGCCGGCCGAGAGGACCACGGGCCATGGCGGAGTCATCGGCAGGGGCCGGCCATGGCTGAAGACGCCCGATGGCCGTGGACAAGGCCCTCCGCCGCCGCCTACCGTTTCCCTCGTGGATGTGCGAGCTGCGCACGAGGTCGACGTCGCGGACGATGCGACCCGCACGAGGATCACCGACGAGATCAAGCGGGTCGGGCTCGACGCCGGGGCGGCGGTCGTTGGTGTCGCCTCCGCCTCCGTCTTCAACGAGTACGTGCCGGCCGGGCACCGTCCTACCGACATACTCCCGGGTACGCAGAGCGTCGTCGTGGCGGGATCGCCCGGGCCTGCAAACGCAGCGTGGCGCAGTCCCAACCGGAGGCTCATGGAGATCTCGGGTTACGACTTCCGGGAGAACGTGTCGTCGATCGTCATGTCGGAGCACATCGAACACCGGTACGGCTATCTGGCGCTTCAGGCGCCGACTCTGCCGACGTCGGGGCAGCATCCTCCGCTGAGCATGATGCTTGCCGCGGTGCTCGCAGGCCTCGGCACGCGCTCCATCGCAGCCAACATCGTCCTCAACCCCACGTACGGGCTCTTGTACTACGCCGCCGCCCTCACGACGATGCCCCTCGCGCCCGACCACCAACTCGAAGACAACGTGTGCCCGGCGCGGTCGTGCGTGAAGCTGTACGAGTCGGAGGGCCGAACGCCGTGCATGGCGGTATGTCCTGCTTCCGAAGGTGGATGCATCGACGCCACGATCGAGGAGGGCCGCATCGTGCACTCCTACTTCAATCGGGAGCGCTGCTCGACGCGGGCGATGAACTTCGGAATCCGCGGCCATATCAAACAGCTCGAGATCCTGATGGACAGCGATGACGCACAGGAGCGCGACACCCTCATCTACTCGGACGACTTTCGGAGGAACCTCGCCTCGATCGGTCGGTACAAGGAGAGCGTTGCACAGTGCTTCGAGTGCATGCGGGTGTGCCCGGTGGGTCGATACCGGAGGAAGCTGAAGTGACGAGCGACTTCCGCCACGACGACGGTCTCGATCCGGCCGCAGTGAAGGCGAGCCTCCTCGAATTGGCGGACAAACGGGGTGCGCTTGCGGCTCACGTGGGCGATCCGGCGCTGCTCGATGACGCACCGGAGGGGATGCGGCCCCGCGATCTTCTCGCGGAGACCAGAGCGATGATCGTGCTCGGGGGCTCGCCGCCCCGGTCCGGGGAATGGCACAGCCCCCGACCGGAGCTCATGGAGACGGTGGGCACGGCGGACCGCATGAACGTGCTCGGCAACTCGATCGCAAAGCACATCGAGACCGAGTACGGGTATTACGCCCTCAACGTGCCCACCGCGACCGACAAGGACAACCGGCCGTTCCTCGACTTCAAGGCCGCAGCGGTAGCCGCGGGCCTCGGCTCGTACAGCCTTGCCGGACCTGTGCTCCATCCGGATCACGGCATGTTGTATCTCGCGGTGATCCTCACGTCGCTCCCACTGCCGGCAGATGGGGAGCCGGCCACACCGGTGTGCCCGGCCCCCTCCTGCGCCGATATGTGGGAGGAGCAGGCGACGACCCCGTGTATGAGCACGTGCTCCATCGACGGCGACGGCTGCCTCGGCGGAACGCTCGAGGACGGCGCTATCGGCGACAGATCGTATGACGCGAGTCGATGCGAACACCGGGTGTACCACTATTGGGTACCGGGCTATCAAGCCGCGCTGGCGCAAGCGCTGGACGAGCCCGACCCCGACGTCCGCAAGATGATCCTCTACGGCAGCTTCTTCACCCGCACGATGTGGTCCATCACCTACTCCAACGTGTCCCAGGGTCAGTGCTTCGAGTGCATGCGGGTGTGTCCCGTCGGTGCAGAGCGCCGGGCGCTGCGATGACCGAGACCCGACCGGATCGAGGTGAGTTCGCCGGATTCCACGTCGTCGATCCGGAGCTGTACGCCGAGTACAGGGATCGCGTCGTTCGCATGTCCAACTCGCATCAGGTGGACGTCAACGAGTTCCTTCCCCCTGAGGTGCGAGGCCGCGGCATGTCCGACGTCGAGATCGCAGCGGAGCTGGGCCTCGAAGTGCGGGACGTCACGGAGATCCGCGTGGTGGCCGAACACGACGAATACGGCATCGAGGAGTACGAGGCGTCGGCGAGGTTCAAGGACGCCGCCGCGGCTTCGTATGTCGAGGGAGGCGTGAAGAACCTGTACCGCGGCGAGCCGCCGCCGACCCGCCGCTGATGGACGGACCCGGCAGGGCAGCCATCGCAACCGTCACGGGAACGATGGGTGGCTGCGGTGGGCGTTGCCTTGTCCGTGGCGGTCGCGCCGGCTCGGCTAGTAGATCCAGGGACCGAGGTCGGCGTTCCAGTTGTTGTCGTTGATGCC
>JBHHXA010000136.1:0-6559 GCA_046756805.1 Acidimicrobiia bacterium | reverse complement strand
CGGGCAAGTTCAGCGCTTGTGAGATCCGTCACTCACAGTTGAAAGCGGCGTTGCTTCAACTCGCCCGCCAGATGTTGAGGATGGGGTGGTTGTACCCCGTTTCGCCCACCCTGTTGAGGGGATACCCGTAGTCCTCATACGGCTCACGGATGTCGAAGTGCGAGCCTTCGAACGTGGCGACGCCAAAGCCGCGGAACTGCTCCCGAGAGAACACGCTCATCCCGGCGGCGAGCGCTCCCTCGGCCATGTCGTAGGCAAGCGTGAAGTCGGAGGGACAGATGTCGGCTTCGCAGAAGACGCCGGTGGTCTGGGCGGTGATCGGTCCTCCGGTGAGGACCAGCATCACGGGCGTCGTTTCGCCCACGTCGACCGCGAGGTCCCGTACCGCGTCGCCGTAAGCCGACCGCAGGTTCATCTCCGGCAGCTGCTGGTCGCCGATCCCTGCCAGGACGCCTTCGAAGGCGGACCAGTGCGGTCTGCGCTCGTCGAGCGGGAAGCGTCCGTCGACACCGATGAACCCTGCCTGCCACAGACGCAATCCAGAGTCCCGCCAGGCCGCGAGCCGCTCGCCCTCGTATGCGGAGATCGCTGCTTCGATGCTCTCACATGCGGCTCGCTCGTCCCCGTCCGGGAAGCAATACCCGCTCAGCCGGCGCTCGACGAACCAGGGCTGCCAATACCCGATGACCAGGCCCTTCTCCCGCAGACCATACGCAGCATCCCACTCCTCCAACAGGTCGCCCATCAGCTCGAGGACCACCAGCCGGCTGAACGCCTGGAGGGTGGCGTCGGGATGCACTGCGGCGATGTCTGCCCAGGGGATCCCGATCCGATCGTTGACGAACCCCTCGAGCTGTGCGGGTTGCGTCGCATCCATGACGGCCTGGAGCTGGTCCGGTCCCAGCCCGAGCGAGGGACGGAAGACGTCGCCCGGGACGACAACCGAGGGATCGTCGGTGCACGAGGGCACCCGGGAGCAGTCCTCGCTGTTGATGGCGAATGTGCCGTCCGCCATCCACCGGATGTCCGCCACCTCACGGCTCACCGTGACCATCCACGGGAGCCGCAGCTGGGAGTCGTCGTATGTCGTGACGACGCCGTTGCGCTGTGCTGCGAACTCGTCGTCGCCCAGCGAGTACGCACCCGCCCCGAGGGCATCGACGATGGCGAAGTAGAGCTGGGGTAGTTCCGTCGCAGGTCGCTGGAGCCGGTAGTGGCCGTCGGGTGTCGTGCATGAGGAATACAGGTCACCACCTGCGAATGCGTCGGCATCGCCGACCGGAGCGCCCGGGGCGTCGAGGAACGTATTGAGATCGAGGCGGAGCGGTTCCATACCCGAGCAATCCCCCGTCTCGTCGAACGCGGCGACACACGAGGTCTGCACGTCGTTCTCGCCTGGCACGTCCCGGTACCGGAATCGCAGACAGGACACACCGGGTGCGATGGCGGTGACGGTATCGCCTTCGACGGCGACACTCGCACCATCGATGGCGATCACTTCGAGCAGCTCGCCGAGACCGGCGATCGATCTGGAAGCGCCCACCGGCACGAACAAGTGGGAAGCGAGGCGCGGCTCGGCAGGCGGGTCGATGGCCACGGCTTCGGCCGCGGGGGGCGCCGTCGTGGCTGACGCACTCGTTACCGTCACGGATGGTGGCGGTGGGGGCTCCGGATCCGTGGGGGCGGCTGCCGGTACGCCGGAGTGGACCGCGGTAGTCGCCGGAGCTGCGGCGGGGCCTTCGTCGGTGCCCGCACAACCGGAGACGAAGAGCGCCAGTGCCGAGCCGAGCAGCGCCGCGATTCGTTGGATGCGTTGGGGCGGACGCCTCACGTCGGGGAACACGAGTCTTCGTCGACCGCGGTCGAAGGCCCGGCGCAGCTTCTGGTCGGGGTGCGGTCTGACGATCGCAAGCACGGTGCGGAGCCTTCTCAAGGGGTATTGACCACGCGGGCCAACTCGAGGTCGCCGTCGGGCTGGTCGTAGTAGGCAATCACCGGGTTGCCGCCGCCATCGAGCGCCACGGTTGTGAAGAGACCGACATCTCCCGTCGAATCGACCGTTGTAATTCGGTTTCCGGATGTACAACTCTCTCTGGCTGTCGGCAGCGACAGGTCGGTGTTAACCAGGCCCGCTCGCGCCTCACCCACCGCGCATCAGACTAGTAGGCGGACGGCCTTCATCGGGGATGCCGCCGGCCCCGTTCAGCCCTTCGCAGCCGGCTCGTCCGCGAAGAAGCGATGCGTCGTCCCCACGTTGCTCGGCCGGTATGCGGTGGGCAGCGCGGCGGCCACAGAGTGGACTGCCCGCCATCCGGTGCAATGCCCGGGCACGATGACCTCGGGGGACAGCGTCTCGAGTGCGCCCACCGTGTTCGAGATGATTGGTTCGAAGAGACCGCCGGTCAGGTGCAGGCCCCCGACAAAGCCGTGGATCACGTCTACGCCGGTTACGCGGCGCGCATGGTGGAGCACGTTGATCACGCCGGAGTGGCTACAGCTCGAGAGGACGACCAGGCCCTTGCGTCGGACGTGTACGACGACCGCTTGATCGTCCCAGATCCAGGTGTCGGGTTCCCATCCTGCATCGGTTCGTGTGTGCTGGAGCGGGAAGCCCTTCTCGAAATCTGTCGTGCGGTCCACCTGGCCGGTCACCAGCACCGCATCGTCGAGCAGCACCGAGGGACCCTGCTCTTCGACGATCTGCCAGCCCTCGCGATCGAGGTCCTGATGGCTCGGCGGCGGCAAGCGGATCTCCTCGCCGTCGGGAAACACGATCTTGCGTTCTCGCCAAGCGTGAGGGTGCAGAACGAGCGGCATGCGGGAGCCGCCGACCCGGCCGAACAGACCCTCCAGACCTCCGTGGTGGTCGGCGTGCCCGTGGGAGAGGACCACGGCGCGGAAACCTTTCGGGTCGATGCCGAGGACTTCCAGGTTGTGGATCGTGCCGTCGCGGCTGAGGCCCGCGTCGTAGAGCAGCGTCTCCGAGTTGCCGTCTCGGTGCACCGTGACGGCGAGTGAGTAGCCGTGCTCGGCCCGCAGCTGCGCACCGTCGGTCCAATCCCACCGCCACGGCGGACGCTCTGCCACCTCGGAACTCGCCGCGAGGATGTCGATCGAATTGTCCGTCACCACCGTGACCTCGACCCCATCGACGGGGTGAAGATCGACCGTCTCGGTCATCGCTTGCTCTCTTCGGACTCGGTGGAGCGGACCATGCGCCGCGGTCATTCCTCTTCGCTGAGGGCGTCGATGCGGTCGAGCAGGTCGAGGGCCTGAGCGGCGGCCTCTCCCATCTCACCGCTCTCTGTGGCGATGTCGGCGAGGAGGGCGCGGCAGCGCGGTCCGCCGATGTCGGCAAGGAGCCTCACCGCGGGCGGCGACACTCGACCGGCGGTGACCGCCTTCTCGATGAGATCGATCGTCCGGTCACCCGCCTTGACGAGCGACATGCCCGCCAGCATCCGCTCCTGCTCCGCAGCGCCCGCCATCGCATCGAGCAACGCCTCGCCCGCCGCCGTCGCACCGAACGTGCGCCAGGCCACTCCCGCGCTGATCACCCTGAGTGAGCCGGCAATGCCCATGCAGTCAGCCTACGGCCTACAGGGCGGCCCACAGCCCGTGGTCGTCCCAGAATTCGGGTTCGCGCGGAGAGCTGTGGTCGAACCAGCCGTGACGATGTTCCTCGATTCCGAACTGGTTCGTGCGGAAGCGCTGCCCGCCCCGGTCCAGCATGATCACCAGGTCGAGGCGCACCCGGACGTCGATGATCCGCTGCACCCTGCCGAAATCGGGGAACCATCGTTCGTGCACGGGCCATGCCATCAGGACCAGCCGGTCGAACTCGACACCCTGCCTGGTGGACAGGTTGGCAACCGTGCCGCCGTGGCTGTGAGCGAAGAAGTCGGGGGTTGCCAGCCCCTGATCGCCTACCCACTGTTTGAGGAGCAGGGCGTCGGCGCGACGCGCCGACGCCGAGTAGGCGCCCGTCCACGTGAAGCTCTCGTCGTGCACCGCGAGGTCGGGACGGTTGGCGGCGAGAGCCTCGTAGAAGTCGCCGCCCGGCCGATACCAGCCGGAGCCGGCGGCGAAGGTGCCGTGGGTGATGGCCGCGGTGTGTGATTGGCGGTATCGCTTCTTCGATACCGGCCGGGCGATGACGCGCTTCTCGATGCTCGGGTCGCGACGGTCGATGTTGCCGAGGGCGACCTCGGCAAGTCGCGCCACGAGCGGGTCGTCTGACTCCATCCCTGCGTCGAGGGCTGCTCGAATCGGACGGCGGAGCCTCGTCGTCTCCCGAGCCCCGGCCGCCGCCGCCACCCTGACCAGGGGGTGCGGGCTGTGCAGCGCGGCCTCGAACAAGGCAGCGGCTGCCTCCACCGTGGGACGCTCGTAGAGGTCGCGAACGGTCCTGGCCATCTCGCCCTGAAGCTGCGGTTCCGGCCCCTGCTGCAACTCCTTCGTCGACACGCCGAGGTACCGGGTGGCCTCCTCCACCCGCAACCGACGCGAGCGACGGAGCGGCTTGAGATCGGGCAGGTCGAACGCAGTTCCCTCTGCCTCCTCGCGCCATCGTTCGGCCTCCTTGGTCGAACCGAGCACCCCGGCGCGGGCGGCGAGCAGCAGCGCCGCCTGCGATGCCGCCGCCGACAGGGTGGATTCCACATCGACCCTCGGCGTCACGGTGAACGCATCACGCGGATCGATCGGCTCGAGCGACCGATACCCCATCTACGTCTCCTGCTCCCCCGCCAGTTCTACACGAGAGGTGCGACATATGGGAGCGGCGGCGCGGGGATGCCGTCCGTGCTGCCGGCTACCGGATGCGGCTCACCCTTGGCCGGTGGCGATGCGCTCGCTCTCCTTCTGGAGGCCCTTGGCCATGCCGCCGATCCCCTTGCGCATCTGCTTGTCGGTGGACCGCCTCACGAGACGACCGAGCAGGTTGGGCGTATAGGCGTAGTTGATGGTCAACTCGGTGCCGTCATCGCGAGGGGCGATGTTGAAGTCGGCAACGGCCCCGGAAATCGGGAGCTTGAAGGTCTCATAGAGGTGGACCGTCAACCGCTGGTTCGGTTGGTGTCGGTCGATGCGCTCGTTGACGCCACCGAACGGTGAGAAGTCACAGTGCCTCGTCGACCCTTCACCCACCGGTCCCTCGGAAGTCAGCTCAGAGAGAGTCACACCGGGGCTCCAGCGCTGGATGTCGCCGAAGTCGTCCAGCACTTCCCATACCGTTTCCACCGGGGCGTCGATCTGACGGATAATCGTGAACTCTGGCACCGCGGGTCCTTTCGTCTTCGGGACGGACCACGCTACCGACCGGCCGCGGTTTAGATGACGGTGCCGCAGGACTCTCCCTGAGGACGTTCTTGGCGCCCGCTGCAGCTCTAGGTAGTGCCCTTGCGGCGATGGACGACCTCGTCGACGAGGGCATCGAGGGGTTCGTCTGTCAGCTCCTCGTGCTTGAAGAGCACCCGGTCGAGGATGATGAACTTGCTCACCCAGACGACTCCGAAGGCCACGAGGTTGGTGAGATTGATGACAAGGGGGTGTGGGTCCCACTGCCGATCGACGTACCAGACGGCCAGCGTCGAGAGCCCGAGACCCAGGAGCGCCAGGCTCCAGAACGGAACGACCTCGCGCATGAAGTGGTTCTTGCCCCGCTTCTGCCACACCCAGTAGCGGCTGAGGAGATATGCGGGGACAGCGCCGACACTGACGGAGAAGATGTTCGACCCGACCGCCGGCCATCCCAGGGCCGTCTGGGCGGTGAACAGCAGGCCTTGCCCGAACACGACGTTGAATGCGCTGACGGCGCCGAACCTGATCAGCTTGGCGCCGTGGCGGTTGCGGAACCCGGTCAACCCCGAGTCGGGCACGTTGTTGGACACGCGGCAAGCGTATCGGCTGCGACGATCGATCATGCGCATGATCCGACGGCGCCGAGGTCATCGAGCGGAGCGCTCGCTCCATCGTCCGCAGAGCACCGGATCTCGGCCTACCAGGTCTGCCGGTCGTCGCCCAGTGTGAACACCTTGTCGCCCGGCCGCACGGTCACCACATCGTGCGCTTCCTCCAGAACCAACAGGAATCCCCGCCGTCCCTTGCCCAGGAACCTCAGGATCTCCCCCAACGTCCGTGTCGGCACCTTCTCGTGCTGGCGCCGGGCACAGAAGCGACTGAACTCCACGCACGGCGTGGCAATGCCGACCATCTCCAGGATCGCCAGCTCGCCGGTGTCCTGGTTCTCGATCGCGAGCCGCTCGGCGAGATCGTCGAGCCACACCTCGCTAGGGACGTCGATGAGGATGTTCTCGCCGGCAACCCCATCGACCATGTGTTCCCCGAACTCGGTGCGCATGGCGTCGTAGTGAGCCGAGAACCCGATGCAGACCAGATCGTCATCGTCATACGCCTTGCCGGGGTGGTCGAGGTGGTGGATGTCCAGCACACGTTCTCCCCCCGGGAGCGCGGCTTCGATGCCCGACGGTGTGATCTCGAGACGATCCACCTCGACCCTGCGGCCGGCGTCGTAATAGGACATCGTCTGCGTCGTGCC
>JBHHXA010000135.1:0-6637 GCA_046756805.1 Acidimicrobiia bacterium | reverse complement strand
CCGGACTCATCGCAGGAGCCGTCATCGGCGCCATCCTCGCCTTGCGAGTGCAGATGACTGCCATGCCGCAGCTCGTCGCCGCGTTCAACGGATTCGGCGGCGCTGCCTCCGTACTCGTGGCTTTGGCCGAGCTCGAACGGTTCGATGCCGTGTTCTCCAGCGAAGTGGGCACGACGGTGGCGCTGTCGCTTGCGATCGGAACCGTGACGTTCGCCGGCTCGTTCGTGGCCTTCGCAAAACTCCAGGGCATCCTTCCCGGTAGACCGCTCGGCTTCCGTGGGGCACAGCCGTTCAACGCACTCCTGGCGGCCGTGGCAGTGGGCCTCAGCGTCTGGGCGGTCGTGGGTGACGTGGCAGGCGCCTACTGGGCCATCGTCGCCGTCACGCTCGTCCTCGGCGTCCTCGGCGTCACACCCATCGGCGGGGCGGATATGCCGGTGGTCATCTCGCTGCTGAACTCGTTGTCGGGCGTAGCCGCAGCGATGGCCGGCTTCGTCATCGACAACTCAGCCCTGATCATCGGCGGAGCCCTCGTCGGCGCGGCCGGGCTCATCCTGACGGTTCAGATGGGCGAGGCCATGAACCGGTCGCTGGCCAACGTGTTGTTCTCCGGATTCGGTGGGAGCAGCGGCGGGCCCGCCGACACGAGTGACAAACCGGTGAACCGAGCCACACCCGACGACGTCGCCATTGCTCTGGCGTATGCGCAGAACGTGATGGTCGTCCCCGGGTACGGGCTTGCCGTCGCCCAGGCACAGCACGCCACGCGCGATCTCGCCAACGCGCTCGAGGAGCGGGACGTCAAGGTCGACTATGCGATCCACCCCGTCGCCGGCAGGATGCCGGGACACATGAACGTGCTGCTCGCCGAGGCGGACGTGCCGTACGATCAGCTCCTCGACCTCGACCAGTCCAACCCCCGCTTCCCCCAGACCGATGTCGTGCTCGTGATCGGCGCCAACGACGTGGTCAACCCCTCTGCACGAGACGACGCAGCGAGCGTGATCTACGGCATGCCCATCCTCGAAGTCGACCATGCCCGCACCGTCGTCGTCGTGAAGCGGTCCTTGTCACCCGGGTTCGCCGGCATCGACAACCCGCTGTTCTACCTCGACAACACGATGATGCTCTTCGCAGACGGCAAGGCGGCGCTCGAGTCGGTGATCGCCGCTCTCGCCAACGTCTGATGGACGGCCCTGCTTTCCTCGACCTCGTCAAACGTCGCCGCATCGTCCGCAACTACACAGACGAACCCGTCGAGAGTGCAGCCGTGGATCGCATCCTCGACGCTGCCCGGCGTGGGCCGTCCGCCGGATTCAGTCAGGGCGTGTCGTTCGTCGTCGTGACCGCGGCGCCGGGGCGAGCAGCTGTCGCCGAACTGGCTCACGAGGCCGAGTACGTCGCGGCCGGATTCGATCCGTGGATCTCCAAGGCCCCGGTCCACATCGTCGTGTGTGTCAGCGAGGCTGTCTATCGCAGCCGGTATCGGGAGCCGGACAAGAGCGCTGATGGGTCCGAGCAGGACTGGCCGGTCCCCTATTGGTGGGTCGACGCCGGCGCGGCGCTCATGTTGGTCCTGCTCGCAGCCGTGGCCGAGGGCCTTGCCGCGGGGTTCCTCGGCTCGCACGCCCTCGACCGGCTGGCTGGGACGCTCGGCGTCCCCGACGACGTCGCTCCAATAGGGATCGTCACCCTCGGCCATCCGGCCCCTGATCGCCGCTCCGGCTCGCTACACCGGGGCCGGAAGCCGTGGGACGAGGTCGTGCACCGGGAACGCTGGTCAGGCTCATGACGGACGACGAGACGCTCACTGCGCTGTAGGTTCGCTCGATCCGGGGACCCCGATGGCGCGATCGTACGTATCGCACGGAGTCGCGGAAGCTAGAGGTTGTGGCCGACCCGGATGACCGTGCCGAACGGATCGACAACCGAGAACTCGCGCATCCCCCACGGCCGGTCTGCGATCTCTCTGAGCGCGAGACCGCGTTTCGCCATTGCGGCGTGCCACGCATCAGCGTTCTGGACGTGGATGTAGCAACTCGCATCGTTCGAAACCGCATCCAGATCAGGGACCAGCCTGAGGTGCAGGACGTCGGCGTCCCGTGCCGTGCCCACGCATATCCATCGTCGAACTGATCCACGTCGAAACCGAGGCTTTCGCAGAACCGGACGGCGGTGGGTATGTCTGAAACGGAGATGATCGGTTTGACGGCCAGAGGACCGTCGTGTGGGGGCGATGCCACATGGCCATCGTACGGCCCTTCAGTCCGCCGCCTGAAGGCCAGGACCGCGTTCCAGCGGATGGGGGACGAGACACCGCCAAGCCGTTGGCATCGTGTGTTACGTGAACCGACCGGCCGAGCACCCGTAGCCTCTGCATCGGAGTGAACGGTGTCGCGCAATCGACGATGGGACCTTCTTCGAGGAATCCGCGGCCGAAGAGTGAGGCGTTGGGGTGCCGGCTCGATACGCATCAATGCTGGGCACCGCGTGCGTTGCGCTTGTCCTCATCAACGTCACGCCGGCGGATGCGCAGGCCTCGGACTGTGTCTCCGCCGAGTTCGCAGTTCAGGGAGATACCGTCGTCAACGAGGTCCACTTGACTGCGGACGACTTCACGACCGTCGGCGCGCCCGTCCTAGGCGTCGGGAGTCCGGAATTCCTGCCTCAGCCCGGCGAGCAGTGCGTGTCGGCTGGCACCTTCGCGTTCACAGGGACCATCGAATCCGGAGCTACTTCCGGGATCACAGAGATCCGTGGGGACGTCGAGCGTCTCTCCTTCGGTTGCGGCGACGACGCCCCTGTCCGCGAACCCGGGGTTTTCGAGGTCAGGATCGACGGAGAGGGCTCGGTGTTGGGTTCGATCACGCTCCCCGATGAGGCGGACACCCTCGTCATCACAGATGCAGTCGCGGCGCCCGTCTCCGAAGCCACGGAATCTTCCGGCACCGATCGCCTGGAACTCTGGATCTTCGCCACGAGCCTCGTCCTCGCACCTCTGGGGATGCTGGCCCTTGTGCTCAAGGGCAGGAGAATCTACGGATTCGTGGGCCTCGGCACGTCAATCCTGCTGGCCGCGATGACGCTCAAGGCCAGGGAGATCGATGCCGGAATGCTGGAGGGCGTGGTGCTCTTCGCCCTGTTCGTGATCATCCCGTTGCCGCTCCTCATCCTGGTCATCATCGTTGCCTCCCGACCCGCCAAGTCCTCGTCGTGGTGGCGGAAACGGCGCTCTCCGCACGACTCCACGGGGCCTGACGACACACCCCAGTCGTGGTACGGGCCCCACCTGTGGAGGAGTTCCGACACTTCGAGCCCGCCGGCGGCGGACGAGTCGGCCCGGGCAGGTACACAGCTACCGATACGCCCCCGTGCGGAGGTGGCACGACGCCAGATGCGATGGGGCGCCCTCGGCCGGGCGGAGCTCCGGCGGCTCGATGTCACACACGCCTTTGCGGGCAATCGGGCACCGGGGATGGAACCGGCACCCCGTGGGCGGGTTGAGCGGACTCGGCACGTCGCCCTGGAGCACCACCCGCTCACGACGCAGCGTGGGATCGGGAATGGGGATCTGCGTAGAGCGACTCCCGATCGGTGATCTCGACGATCCTCCCGAGGTACATCACCGCAACACGGTCGGACACATGCTCGACAACGGCGAGGTTGTGCGCGATGAACAACACGGTGAGATCGAGGTCCCGTTGCAGGTCTCTCAGCAGGTTGAGCACTTGGGCCTGCACCGAGACATCGAGTGCCGAGACCGGCTCATCCGCGACGACGAACTTCGGTCGGAGGATGAGCGCCCTGGCGTTGCCGATCCGTTGCCGCTGGCCCCCGGAGAACTCATGGGGAAAACGGCGGGAGTGATAGGGCTCGAGACCGACGATACGCAGCATCTCGATGACTCGTTCGTGGCGTTCGTCCGCGTCGCCGATGCCGTGGATCTTGAGCCCCTCCGCGATGCTGGAACCGACGGGACTCCTCGGGTCCAACGACGAAAAGGGGTCCTGGAAGATGATCTGCATCTTCTGGCGCAGCGCCTTCAGATCGGCGCCCTCAGCGTGCGCCAGATCCGCGCCCTCGAACGTGACGTTGCCCTCGGTGGGATCGAGCAGACGGACGAGCATCCGACCCAGCGTCGACTTGCCGCAACCCGATTCCCCGACGAGACCGAGCGCCTCACCTGCCCTGATGTCGATGGACACGTCGTCCACGGCGCGGACGTTGGCGACGGTGCGCCGCAACACCCCTCCCTTCACCGGGAAGTCCTTGACCAGGTTCCGGATCTCGAGAAGCGTCTCGGTCATCGTGCCCCCGGCTCGTAGAGCCAGCAGCGAGCGCGGTGGCCTGGACCCGTGTCGAGGAGCTCCGGCATCTGCTCCGTGCAGATCTCGAGACCGTTCTCGACGCGGGCGCTGCACCGCGACGCGAAGTGACATCCCGTCGGAAGGTCGATGAGATTCGGCACATTGCCGGGGATGACGTCGAGCGAGTCCTTGACCTGACCCAGCACCGGCACCGAGCCGATGAGCCCCTGGGTATAGGGGTGCTTCGGGTCCGCGAAGAGCGTCTCGACGTCGGTCTCCTCGACGATGGCCCCGGCGTACATGACGGCCACCCTGTCCGCCATCTCGGCAACGATGCCCAGATCGTGCGTGATGAGAACGACCGCCGTGCCGGCGTCGCGCTGGAGATCGCGCATCAGGTCGAGTATCTGCGCCTGGATCGTGACGTCGAGCGCCGTGGTCGGCTCGTCTGCGATGAGTAGCTCCGGCTGGCAGGCGAGGGCCATGGCGATCATCACGCGTTGCGCCATCCCTCCCGAGAACTCGTGGGGGTAAGCATCGATCCGGCGCTCGGCATCCGGAATCCCGACCATCTCCAGCATCTCCACTGCCTGCTGCCGCCCCACCTTGCGTTTGACCCGCCGATGGATCTCGTAGACCTCCGAGATCTGCGCACCGACCCGGGTTACAGGATTGAGCGACGAGGTGGGTTGCTGAAAGATCATGGAGATGTGCTCGCCGCGCAGCTGGACGAGCTGGCTCCGCGACATCTCGAGCAGGTTCTCGCCGTCGAACAGGACCTCGCCACTCTCGATGACACCGGGGGGCGGCACGAGACCCATGACCGACAGCGAGGTCACACTCTTGCCGCAGCCAGACTCTCCCACGAGACCGAGCACCTCGCCCTTTGCGACGTGGAAGCTCACGCCGTCGACGGCTTTCACCACACCGTCGCGCGTGTGGAACCAGGTGCCCAGATCTCTCACTTCGAGCAGCGGCCGCCCGTTGTCATCGGCAACCATCAGTCGGCCAGAGCGGGGTCGAGGGCATCGCGCAACCCGTCACCGAGCAGGTTGAACCCGAGCACCGTGATCATGATGGCGAGCCCGGGGAAGAACACGAGGTGGGGAGCACTGAACACCTGGTTTCGCTCCTGGGCCAGCATCGAGCCCCACTCGGCTGTGGGTGGCTGCGCCCCGAGACCCAGGAAGCCGAATGCGGCGGCGTCGAGGATGGCCGTGGCGATACCTAGCGTGCCGATGACGACGAGCGGCGTCAGCGCGTTGGGCACGACCCTCGTCCACAGGATCCGGATCTTTGTCGCACCGAGCGCCCGGGACGCCGCGACGAAGTCGAGCTCCTTGATCGAGAGCACGCTGGCGCGCATGACGCGCGCGTACGCAGGTATCGAGACGATCGCAATCGCCAGCAGTGTGTTCCTCAATCCGGGGCCGAGCGCCGCGACGATGGCGATGGCGAGGAGGAGTGCGGGGAATCCCAGCACGACATCCATCACCCTCATGATGAGACTGTCCGGCCAGCCACCCCAGAAGCCGGCGATGGCGCCCAGCGTGGCACCGACGCTGAAGGCGACGATGACCGTCGAGAAGCCGACGGAGAGGCTCACCCTCGAACCGAAGATCACCCTGCTGAACTCGTCCCGAGCGTTGCCGTCGAGTCCCATGATGTGCTGGGGCGCCTGGTCGTCGCATCCGAACAAGTGGACACACGGGGAGTCGCGGCGCTTGATGTCCTCGACTCCGATGAAGTCTTCGGTGGGCGAGTGCGGTGCGAGGAAGATCATGAAGCCGATGATGATCATGCCGATGACACCCCCTTTGCGTCGCACGAGCCTGCGCCAGGCACCTCGCCACAGCCCCGCGGGCTTCTCGAGAAGGTCCGGAGTGGACTCCTCGAGTCGCTCGATGCGGCGCCTCATCCGGAACATGGCATCACTCCAACCTGATCCGGGGATCGAGGTACGCATAGGAGATATCGACGACGAGATTGATGACGACGTACCCGGCCGCGATGATCACCGTGAAGCCCTGGATGATCGGGAAGTCGCGCGCGGTGATCGCCTCGAAGAGCATGGTCCCCGCACCCGCCAGCCCGAAGACCGTCTCCGTCAGCACCGCTCCCGAGAGGAGCGCACCCACTTGGAGCCCCACGATGGTAACGACGGGGAGCAAGGCGTTGCGCAGTGCATGCCGCACCACGACCCTCCGCTCCATGGCGCCCTTGGCGCGGGCCGTGCGCACGTAGTCTCTCCCGAGGACGTCGAGCAGGCTGGACCGGGTCATCCGAGCGATGATTGCCATGGGGATGGTGCTCAGGGCGATCGCCGGAAG
>JBHHXA010000134.1:0-6690 GCA_046756805.1 Acidimicrobiia bacterium | reverse complement strand
GAGCGACACGATCTCCCGACCGACCCGTCCGTCGAGCGCCTGCTGGACATATTGCTCGTAGCGGGAGACCTGGTCTTCAGGCAACCAGGCTGGTGCCATGGGATCGTCCCCGGACTCGCATGGATCCATACCCACGAGGTCGCTGAGAGCCGGGTTGGCGTAGGTCCTGTGTCCGTATTCGTCGGTGATGAGCACACCGTCGCTCATTGCGGTGAGGAGCGACTGGAGCGGTACCACTACCTGCATGGCTGCGGTCTTACTCACGGTGTCTTCCCCACCAAACCTGTGCGGGTCCGGCCCCTGGCATCCACTTTCGTATACCCCCTTGTCGTCTGAGCCCCACCAGCGCAAAGAAGGGTGCTTGCGCTCATTGCAGGTTACCCCGTGGTCCATCTCCCGGGAGAGGGGTTTCTCGCGGGCCACGAAGGACTAGTCCGCACCGCCGGTTGCGAGAACGGCCGGCCTGCTCTCAGCCGTTGCGTTCCGGTCCTGGGTGCGGGCCCGACCGGGCCCGAGGATCGGTCATCAAGCGAATCCCTCGAATGTCGCATCGGGTGCGGGAGGCGGGTCTGGCAGCGGAGCACGCACCGCGCCTGCCTCTACTCCGGAGGCGAACAGCTCGGCGGTGGCATCCCCATCGCCAACGTCGCTCCAGGTGACGAGGTACAGGTCCGAGGTGCCGGATTCGCACCCGTCGGGGTATGCGGCTACTACCAGCCGATGATCCGGCAGCCAGCCCACCGGCTCGTTGTCGAGGGCGTCGAACTCGGCGGGCATTGGCATCCAGTCCTGGGTCAGGGTTCGGAGTCCGTCGCGGCACCGACCCTCGGTGAGCGCGATCAAGGCGAAATCCGGCTCCCATGGTGAGACGAGCAGGTTGGAGAGGGGGCGATCGGACTCCAGGAGCATCGACGCCTCGAGGTCGACCTGCTCAACGGTGCCGGGGTCGAGCGCGAAGATCTCGTGGACGTGGGTGACGCCGTCTACTTCCGCCAACCAGTAGAGGAAGAGCCCCTGGTGGTGGAAGACGGGTTCCGAGATGGTCGCGGCGTCGGTGAACACCATGAGCCGCGAGTCCGTCCCGACGTTCGTGGAGAAGAAGATGCCGTAGTCGTCCGCAGCGCTGCGACCGACGACGGCGATGTGTGTGCCCGAGGGGTAGTACACGACTTCGTCGTGACGAGCGAGGAACGACACGTCGACGATCGGCGCACCATCGGTCTTGGCTTTGACGAGGCGCCCGCCTCCATCGGCGATCGAGATGACGGACGATCCCGTTGGCCGCGTCCACTGTGCGGTGGCGACATCGGCGAAGTCGAGAGGGAGTGGCCCTGAAGCGTCGAACACGGCTCCCTCGATGAAGAGCTTGTCCGCTGCGGGACCCCAGAGGACCTGTGGCGCGGGGCCTCCCGGTGCGCTTTCGAGATCGAGCACGCAGCGGGCGCCGAGGCCGTCCGCACCGGCGAGGAACAGCCTCCCCTCGGCCACGAAGCTGATCTCTGCGGTGGACGCGGACGGCGCCGTCCCGATGCCGGTGCAGCGGCCTTGCGGCAGCTCCGCGACGAGACCGACCGGGGGAGGGATCGTGGTCGTGGTCGTGGTCGTGGTCGTGGTCGTGGTCGTGGTCGTGGTCGTGGTCGTGGGCGTCGCGGTGGTGGCGAGGGGCGCGGTCGTGGCCGCCGCCGAGGTCGACGGATCGGGATTCGGCTCCGCGGTGCCAGTGCTGCACGCCGATGCCGTCAGCACGAGGGCGCACGCCGCTACCAGGCCGCGTCCCGGAATCCGTTGGCTCGCCATCGTCATCGCTCCCACGATCCCTTCTTCAAAGCTAGTGGAGCGAAGGCCGCCGGACCGGGAACTCCCTGAGAGCGATGCTCGGGCCGCATCTCTGCGATCATCGCTCCATGCCAACGACCTCCCACGTGACGCTCGTCGAAGTCGGCGCCAGGGACGGCCTACAGAACGAGGATGCGATCCTCGACACTTCGACGAAGGTCGACCTCATCCGGCGGCTGGTCGGCGCGGGTGTCAGCAGGATCGAGACGGCGTCGTTTGTGCACCCGGGGCGTGTCCCGCAGATGGCCGACGCGGAAGAGGTGATGGCGGATCTCGGTCCCAGCCCTTCCGGGGTCGCCTACGTCGGTCTCGTTCTCAACCAACGCGGTCTGGACCGAGCACTCGAGACGACGATCGATGAGGTGAATTTCGTCATCTCTGCAACGGAGGGATTCAGCCAAGCGAACCAGGGCGCTCCGGTGGCAGCGGTCATGGCGTCGATCCAGGAGATGGTCCCGGTAGCGGCGGAAGCTGGTCTCGCGACGGCCGTGACGATCTCCGTCGCGTTCGGTTGCCCCTACGACGGCGAGGTCGAGACGGAGGCGGTCGTATCGCTGGCCCGGCGGGCGGCCGAGGCAGGCGCACAAGAGATCGCCCTCGGCGACACGGTCGGGGTCGCAGTGCCTTCAGACGTGACGCGGTTGCTGGAGGCGGTCGGCGAGGCGGTGCCCGAGACCGCGCTCCGAGCGCACTTCCACGACACACGCAACACCGGCATCGCGAACGCCTACGCGGCCGTGGCGTCGGGTGTGAGAACGCTCGACTCGTCCGTCGGCGGGGCGGGCGGCTGCCCGTTCGCCCCCAATGCCACGGGGAACGTCCCTACGGAGGACGTTCTCTACATGCTCGAGCGATCCGGTTTCGTCACGGGGATCGACCGGGAGGCTGTCACCGCCACGGGGATCTGGCTGGCGGGCCGTCTCGGCAAGACCCTGCCTTCCGCGATCGCGAGAGCGGGCGGTTTCCCGTAAGGCGTGAGGTCGTAGATCCATGCGCCAACCGATGCGCACCACATCCACCGCTGCCGATGCGACCGGGCGCGCCTCGGAGACCTGGACGAGGGCGATCTGTGGAATCTGCCCCGCGGGTTCTGGGTAGAGGTCGATGTGCGCGACGGCGTGCTGCACGACATCGGGCCCGCCGGCACCCATCCCCTGGGAATGATCTGCCGTCGGGCAGTCACGCTCCCGAGATCGTCCACTCGGAGCACCGGCTCCGACATCCCATGCGTCGCGTGGGACCCCAGGGGCAGCCATGAGTTCGAGGCGACCCAGCTGCGACGAGGCCTACGACGTGAGCGCGTCCCGGCTGACGGAGATCAGGGCGTAGCCGGGCCCGGAGGCCACGGCCATCTACACGGGTCGGGGCGCTTTCGAGCTTTCGCTGTGCGACATCCGGTTTTCGTTGTCGGCGGACACCTTCCGGGACGACATCGATGCGACGGTCGCCGCTCTCGGTGCGGTCCTCGAGGAGCCGGAGACGACCAGCCGCTTCTTGCCCTGCAAGTAGCGGACGCCGCGTCGTCTCAGACCGCGGCGGTGCCCGCAATCCAGTCCGCATGCAGACCGGCGTACGTGCGGCCCCTCGCGACGAGCTCGGCATGGGTGCCACGCTCGACGAGGACTCCCTGGTCGAAGACGAGTATCTCGTCGCTGGCCTCCGCGGTGGAGAGACGGTGAGCGACGGTGATCGACGTCCTGCCGCGCGTGATCCTCTCCATCGCACGCCGGATCCGGACCTCGAGCGCGGGATCGACGGCGGACGTCGCCTCGTCGAGCACCAGCACGTCAGGTGCTGCGATCCAGGCCCGAACGAGTGCGACGAGCTGGCGTTCCCCCGCCGATAGTTGATTGCCGCGTTCTCCGACCTCGGTGTCGAAGCCTGCGGGGAGGCTTGCGATCCAATCGTCCAGCTCGAGCTCAAGGAAGGCAGCGTTGAGCTCCCTGTCCGTTGCTCCCGGCTTGCCGTATCGAACGTTGTCGCCGATGGTCGCATCGAACAGGAAGCCCTCTTGCGGCACGAACGCGACTCGGTTCCGCAGCTCAGCGAACGCCACGTCGTTGATCGGTATACCGCCCACGGTGACACTGCCGGTGCGGGGTTCGAGGAGGCGGGTCGCCAACTTGGCGAAGGTGGACTTCCCGGAGCCGGTTTCACCCACGATCGCGACTCGCGAGCCGGACGGGACGGTCGCGGTGACGTCGTGAAGCACGTCTCCGCCGGTGGGGTAGCTGAACGACACGCCGTGGAAGGCAAGCCCCAGCTGTCCGCCCGGGAGCGGTCTGCCGCCGTCGCCCGGATCGGGTATCTCGATCGGCGTGTCGAGCACCGTCAATACCCTTCGGATCCCCGAGGCCGCAGACTGCGCTTGGTCGAGGGTTTCGACGAGGTTCTGGATGGGGTCGACGAGCAGGTTCACGAGGAAGAGGAAGGCGATGAGCGTTCCCGCTGAGAGCCCCGTCGGGGGACCGAGAGCAATGCCTGCGCCGATGACCCCCGCCGTGATGAGGCCGGCGAAGAGCTCGGCGCTCGAGAAGAGGGCCGCACCGAGTTTCATGGTGCGGAATTCGGCGCGGAACTGTGTGTCGAGCACGCCTTCGATCTTCGATAGGGCCGGCTTCTCGGCGCCGTAGGCGCGCACCGTTGGCATGCCTGAGATCGCCTCGCCCATCGCAGCGAGGCTGTCACCGACGCTGCGACGGACTCGATCGTGGTTGCGCTGGAGGATGCGCTGGAACCAGACGAGCATCGCGGCGTAGACGAGGGCTGATGCCCCGACGAGGAGGGCGAGCTGCCAGCGGTAGATGGCCATCGCGACGAGGGCGAGCACGACCTGTGCCGATCCGACGAGCATGCCCACGCCTCCCCAGTCCAGGAAGTCCTGGACCGCGGCGATGTCGGAGGTCACCCGTGCGACGAGCGTCCCCCGGCGCTCCGACTCGACGTGGAGCACGGAGAGCCGGTGGAGGTGGGCGAAGGCCTTGACTCTGAGTTGCGACAGGCCTTCCGCGGTACGAACCGCGAGCCGCACGAGGGCGAGGCCCCGGATGTACATGGCGACGCCCATCGCGAGGAGGGCAACCCCACCGCGCACCATGGCGCCCCCGACGTCGACGCTCGAAGGCGCGAGCAGCTCGAAGTCGATGATCTGCTGCACGACGACCGGCACGACCAGCTGGATCGCCGTCCCCAGCGCGGCAAGACCGACGGTGACGCCGAGACCGCGCCGCAGCGCGGGCGCCACCACCAGCACGCGGCGCAAAGCGGTGCTCGTAGCGACCTCGGCTCGCTCGCTCACGATCCTGCGCTCCGTTCCCGCGCATCCTCGTCGTAGGCCTCGAGGAGCCGCGCATAACCCGGCATTGCCAGCATGTCGTCGTGACTCCCGTGACCGGCGATGCGTCCGTCGTCGATGTACACGACCTCGTCCGCGAGTGTGAGGCTCGATCGCCGGTAGGCGACGACGATGACCGTCGAGGGAAAGTCGGCGTCCCGCAGCCCGTGGAGGATGCGCGTCTCCACGGACGGGTCGACCGCCGATGTTGCGTCGTCCAGAATGAGCAGTCGGGGCCGGCGCACCAGCGCTCTGGCGAGGGCGATGCGCTGCCGCTGGCCACCAGAAAGCATTGCTCCGCGCTCACCGAGGAGGGTGTCGTACCCGTTTGGCAGCTCGGCGATGAACCCGGCAGCGCCGGCCAGCCCGGCCGCGTCCCGAATCGCATCTCTGCTCACGTCGGCGCCGAAACCGATGTTGCCTTCGACGGTGTCGTCGAAGAGGAAGTCGTCCTGGGCGACGAAGGCGACCTCGCCGGGAAGCGCCGATCTGGCGAAATCCCTCAGGTCCCTGCCGTCGATCGAGATCCGCCCGCTGGTCGGGTCCCAGAGCCGGGCGAGCAGCGTCACGAGCGTCGACTTGCCGGAAGCCGTCGGTCCCACGACCGCGACGGTGCGGCCCGGCGGGATGTTCAGGTCGACACCGTCGAGGACCATGGCGTCCTCGTTGTACGCAAAGTGGACGGCATCACCCGCGACCTCGGCCCCGGACCGTTCAGGCAGTGGTGCGGTCGTCCCGTAACGGACGAGATCCTCCGCGTCGAACACCGCCTGCACCCGCGCCCATGCCGCGACCGAGTGCGCCATGTCCCAGATGACGAAGCCGATAATGCGAATGGGGATGAACAAGAGCGTGAAGAGGTAGGCAATCGTCACCAGCTCACCGGTGGTGAGGGCGCCGGAGCGAACTCGCACCGCGCCGACGACGAGCACGAGGACGGTGACTATCGACAGCAGTCCCTCCACCACGACGCGATACACGTTCCAGATCCTGCCGATGCGTGCGGTGTGGTAACACAGCTCCTCGGAGCGCTCGGCGAACCTGGCCGTCTCCATCGACTCTCTCCCCAGAGCCTTCACGGTTAAGGCGCCGTCGAAGCTCTCGTGCGCCGCTCGCGCCACCTGACCGCGGTGACGCTGCACCTCCGCGAACGCGCTGAACGTCTTCCAGCTCCCGGAGATATCCACCGATGCGATGAGACCGATGGCCGCGACGGCAACGATGGCCATGACCGGATCGACCACGGCCACGAGGACCGCGCTGCCGATGAGAAGCAGCGATGCACCCGTGGCGTACGGCAGCGGAGCGAGGATGAACGTCGCCTGCCCGGCGTCCGAGTCCGTCACCGCGAGCAGGTCGCCGATGGACTGGCGGCGATACCACGACAGTTCGAGCCGGAGCATGTGATCGATGAGGCGGACGCGCACATCACGTTGGGTGCGGTACTGGAGCCAACCCGCAGCGGACCTGCGGAGGACGATGCCGGTCGCCTTCCACATCGCCACGCCGACCACAGCGGC
>JBHHXA010000133.1:0-6701 GCA_046756805.1 Acidimicrobiia bacterium | reverse complement strand
AGGTGGGCCAGATGACGAACTTCGACAAGCTCGTGCTCGACGTCGAGACCGACGGATCGTGGTCTCCAAGCGAGGCACTGTCCTCGGCCGGCAAGACGCTACGCGAGTTGCTCGGACTGTTCGCAGACATGGATGAGGGCCAGGGGCTCGAGCTGGGCGATGTCGTGACCGCAGAGTCGACGTCTCCCGATCTCGATCTCCCAATCGAGGCGCTCGATCTCAGCGAGCGGCCCCGCAACTGCCTGCGCCGCGCCCAGATCCACACCGTTGGCGAGCTGGTGCTCAAGACCGAGGACGATCTGCTCAACATCACCAACTTCGGCCAGAAGAGCCTCGAAGAGGTTGCCGCCAAGCTCGACGAGCTGGGGCTCTCGCTGCGGTCCGCCGCAGATGCGGATGGCGGGGTCGTCTGATGCCGAAGCCCAAGAAGGGGCCTCGCGTCGGAGGGAGCCCTTCACATCAGCGGAAGATCCTCTCGAATCTCGCGGCCGCCCTCATCGAGGAGGAGCGGATCACGACCACCGTCACGAAGGCGAAACTGCTCCGGCCCTACGTCGAGAAGATCGTGACGAAAGCGCGGAGCGGCGAGCTCCACGACCGCCGTCTCGTCCTGCGGAAGATCCAGAACACGGAAGTCGTCACCAAGCTCTTCGACGACATCGGTCCCCGCTATGCGGACCGACCGGGGGGATACACCCGGATCGTCAAGCTCGGACCACGCCGCGGTGACGGCTCGGAGATGGCCCTCATCGAGTTCGTGTGAGTGGCCGCTCCTGAGGGCCGGGGCAGGCGGTTCGGCCTGCTCCAGCAGCTCGAGCGATTCCAGCCGGCGCCAGAGGAGTGGGCGGCGCACGCCGAGCTCGTCGTGTTGTTGTCCCAGCCGGGCGACCCGTTCTCCCGCTATCGCTATGACCCGGGCCACATCACGGCCGGCGGGCTCGTCATCTCGCGAGATCGGAGCTCGGTGCTGCTGATTCGTCATCCGGCGGTCGACGCCGCCTGGATCGAGCCGGGGGGCCACGTCGAGCCCGGCGATCGTGACATCGCCGCTGCGGCACGACGCGAGGTGATCGAAGAAACGGGAGTAACCGGCCTCGAGTCGATCTTCGATGGAGTGCTCTCGGTCGACGCCCATGCGGTGGCAGCGCGACGGTCTGAACCCGCTCACACGCACTTCAACGTGGTGTACGGGTTCGCTGCATCCTTTGACGCGCCGGCACCTTCCGACGAGATCGAAGCTGCGAGGTGGCACCCCGTTGCCGGCATCGATCGGCTCACCTCGGATGCAGCCGTGCGACGCGGTGCGCAGCGCCTGCGAACGATGGGGTAGCGGCTACTTCTTGTCGAGGGTGACGTCGCCGGAGTCGGTCGCGATGTTGATCGCCCACTCCGAACCGGCATCGACATCGACCTGGACGTCGACGTCACCGTCTCCTGTGGCGGCGTCGACGACATATGCGACGTCCGGAACTTGAGCGGTGACGTCGCCCGATCCCGAGGCGATCGACAGCTCGGTGGGGATCTGGTCGAAGGTCACGTCGACGGTACCGTCACCGGTTGCGAAAGTCGCGGTCTCCGAGACGAGGCGTGCGCCGAGGATATCGCCGGACTCCACGGCCACGGTGATGAGCCCGGTGAGCGTGTTGACGCTGACGTCACCGCTGCCCGAGGCGGTGATGTCGAAAGATCCTTCGAGGCTGTTCACGACGACCGCGCCTTCGCCGGAAACGAGTGTGAGCTGAGCTGTGTCGCCGACGAGGATGCGGTAGTCGACAGAGCAACCCGAGACACAGTCGTCGGTGACGCTCAAGGTCCCCTCGCTCAAGTCCGCGGTCACCGTGGGGGCCGCGTCCTCGTAGTTGAGCGTCGCCTCGACGCTCGACCCGCTCTGGTTGTTTGCCGTGACCGTCACGTCGCCCGTTCCGACCCGCACGACGACGACGGACGGTTCGTCCGGGAAGTCGAATTCGACGGTGTCTGAGGAGTCCCCACAGGCGGCGATCACGATCACGAAGGCTGTGGCGAAGACGAAACGGCGGCGGCGGGTCATGTCGCTCCAGGGTGGTGTGGTCCGAGCAGGTCGTACCCTAGGTGGGCGCTGGAAAAGCACGAACTCCTCGAGGGCTCGTCGAAGAGGTTCCAGGTGGGGATGCTGCGGATGAATCGACGAGCCCGAGACGTGCACTCCTTCAGCACCCCAACGTGAACCGGTGCGGGGAAATCGGTATCCGCGGGCACGTGTGGTCGCCGTGGCCCGACCCGGCGGTATCCTCTGCGGCTGCGCAACGGGTAGGACTCCCATGGGTGTTGCATTCAGCCGCCTTCTCCAGGCCGTCAGATTGGATCGGGACGCGTTCGTCTGGATGAACTTCAACGACCGCGCCACGGCCGATGCGCTGCTGTTCGTCCCGCTCACCAGGTTCCTCATCCTCCTCGGCTCGGGGTGGTCGCTCCTCGGAGTCACGACCAGCGCCCGCGGGCTCGCCGTGCTGTTCAACGTGATGGTCACGTCTGTGATCTTCTGGCTCGCGTACGCGGGGCTGACCTACGCCGTCGTCCGGTTCCTCTTCCAACGGGGAGGGACGTACGCCGTCTATCTGCGTGTCACGGGTTTTGCCTACCCGACGCTGCTGCTGGTCATCTTCACGCGGCAACTGGGGTTGTCGGACGTGGCCGCCATCTTTGCGGGATCGGTGTGGTTCCTCGCCGTCGTGACGAGAGGCATCACCTACGAGTCCGACCTGCCCACGGACCGGGCCGCCGTGTCTGCCGTGCTCGGCCTCGTCGCGTGGGTGATCGTCGCCTCGATCCTGAACCGGAGCCTCATCTGACGTGCCGACGTACAGGCTCGAGGTCGCGTACGACGGGTCCGGGTTCCACGGCTATGCCTCCCAGCCCGGTCTCCCGACCGTGCAAGGCTCCCTCGAAGAGGCGCTCTTCCGGCACACGGGCGTAGTGGAGACGGCGGTCGCGGGCCGGACGGATCGCGGGGTCCACGCCAGCGGCCAGGTCGTCAGCTTCACCACCACCGACCCGCTCGACACGAGCGCAGTTCTGCGCTCCCTGAATCGTCAGATGGCGCCTGCGATCGCATGCGCAACGCTGACCGAGGCAGCAGACGACTTTCACGCCCGGTTCAGCGCCACCTACCGGGCCTACCGCTATGGGATCCTCAACCGAGAGACCCCGGACCCCTTCCTCGCCGCGACGACGTGGCACTATGCGACGCTTCTCGACGAGGCGGCGATGCACGACGCTGCCCAGCCCCTGGTCGGCGAGCACGATTTCGCCTCATTCTGCAAGCGGTCGGGCAAGCCGACCGTGAGGAACGTCCACCTCGTGACCTGGCTGCGGCGCTCCGACGTCGTCGAGCTGACGATCGCCGCCTCTTCGTTCTGTCACCAGATGGTGCGATCCATCGTTGCCGCATCGGTCGACGTGGGGAGGGGGAAGCTCCCTCCTGATGCCATCGGGCACATCCTGAAGGCGTGCGACCGCGATGAGAGCAGGGGTGCGGCTCCGCCGCACGGTCTCACCCTCACGGAGGTGGGCTACCCGGCGTGACCTCGTCTTGCCGAGTTTCGTGCCCATCCGCTACTATCCCGGTTCGTTCCCCGCGTTCTGCGGGGCGTCTTTGTGCCTCATGTCCCCCTCGCGAAGAGATGCGTCCGGATGAAGCCCAAGCTCCAGAAGACTTTCACGCCCGGTCCCGGCGATGTGACCCGGGCCTGGCACCTGGTGGACGCCGACGGCATCCCGCTCGGCAGGTTGGCGTCGAAAGTGGCGCAGCTGCTGCGAGGAAAGCACAAGCCGACCTACGCGCCGCACGTAGATGGGGGCGACTTCGTCGTCGTCGTCAATGCCGACAAGATCGCGGTGACGGGGTCCAAGGAGCTCACCAAGACGTACTACCGGCACTCCGGGTACCCGGGAGGCCTCACGTCGATGACGCTTGCTGAGATGCGGGCCCGCTATCCCGAGCGGATCATCGAAACGGCCGTGCGGGGGATGCTTCCCAAGAACAGGCTGGGCCGGCGCATCATCGGCAAGCTCAAGGTGTATGCGGGCCCGGATCATCCCCATGCTGCCCAGGATCCTCGGCCCCTCGGCATGGGGCGGCCGCTCGACAACGGAAAGAAGGTCGGTGCCTGATGGCCACACCGCTCGTCCAGGCCACCGGCCGCCGCAAGAGCTCCGTCGCCAGGGTGCGCGTGTACCCGGGCACCGGGAGCTTCCAGCTGAACGGAAGGTCGCTCGAGGACTACTTCCCGCAGATTGCGCTCAGGCTGAAGGTGTTGGAGCCCCTCAAGACCGCCGACGCCGACGGTCGGTACGACATCAAGGCGAAGCTCGAAGGCGGCGGCTACACGGGACAGAGCGATGCGCTCCGGCTCGGGATCGCTCGTGCTCTCGTCGAGATGGACCCCGAGTTGCGGACGACGCTCAAGAAGGAAGGCATGCTCACTCGCGATGCACGCCGCGTCGAGCGCAAGAAGTACGGTCTCCGCAAGGCTCGCCGGGCACCGCAGTTCACGAAGCGGTGACGATCGGCCTGCTTCGGTCGGGCGTGACGAATGGCTGAGCGCTCGCTCTTCGGGACGGACGGGGTGCGGGGCAGAGCCAATGACGATCTCACCCCTGGTGTGGCGTTCAACCTGGCGCGAGCGGCTGGAGAGGGCATCGACGGCCCCGTCGTCATCGGTCGAGACACACGTCGTTCCGGACCGATGCTCGCCTCCGCTCTCATGGCCGGGTTCAACTCCGTCGGAGTCGACACGGTCGATCTCGGGATCATCCCCGTCGGCGGCGTCTCGAGGCTGACGCGGGACACCGGTGCCCGTTTCGGCGTGATGGTGTCGGCATCGCACAACCCGGCGCCGGACAACGGCATCAAGTTCTTCGGACCGGATGGAGCCAAGCTGTCCGACGACAGCGAAGCCGCCATCGAGCGGCGGTACTTCGCCGGCGAACCGTGGGCCACGGCAGGTGGGGCGCTCATCGGCATCCAGTCGGTGATGAGCGACGCCGTCGATCGGTACGTGGACTACCTGGTTGGCGGCTCTGCCTACTCGATGCGCGGCATGGAGTTCTTTATCGACTGCGCCAACGGAGCTGCGTTTCAGGCAGCGCCGCGCGTGTTCGAACGCATCGGCGCGACCATCACCATCTGCAACGCCGACCCCGACGGCATGAACATCAACGAGGATTGTGGCGCCACGCATCCCGAGCATCTGGCAGGCCGCGCAGACGGCACCGTCGGGTTTGCGTTCGACGGCGATGCCGACCGCCTCATTGCCGTGGACGAGGACGGTGCCGCCGTCGACGGCGACTCGATCATGGCGATCCTTGCTCAAGCCCTGCTCGAAGGGTCGAAGCTGAAGCCGCAAACGGTGGTGGCCACCGTGATGTCCAACCTCGGCTTCCGGACCGCCATGGCCGAACTCGGTGTGGAGGTGCTGGAGACCAGGGTCGGCGACCGCTATGTCCTCGAGGAGATGCGGTCGAGCCGGGCGGTTCTCGGCGGGGAGCAGTCCGGTCACGTCATCCTCGAAGATCGCGCCACGGGTGACGGGATTCGCACCGCCGTGAGGCTCGCAGGCGTCATGGCCGGCAGCGGCAGGGAGTTGCGCGACCTGCGCCGTGTGATGAAGAAATACCCGCAGATCCTGCGGAACATCCCTGTGAGGGACAAGAACGGTCTCGAAGGGGCGCAGGCCGTGTGGGATGCGGTGCATTCCGCTGAGACGAGGCTCGGGGCTCACGGCCGCGTGCTCGTGCGAGCCTCCGGCACGGAGCCGCTGGTCCGCGTCATGGTCGAGGCGCAGACGGCAGAGAGAGCCGCCGACGAGGCTGCGATGATCGCCGAGGTCGTGGAGCGGATCCTCGCCTGATCAAGTCTCGATGACGCGCCGGGCTGCCTGTTTCGCAGCCGCATCGAGTGCGAGGCTGCCCTCCGCGACCGCGGCGGCCAGTTGCTCGAGCACGGGGTCGGTGTCTGCTGAGATCGCGCCCGCAACCAGCTCGGCAGCCGCTGCTGCCAGCTGCTGTCTCGCCCGGAGGACCGCAGCCCCGCTGCGGGTGGCCTCTTCCAACCCGGCGTAGTGATCTGCGATCGTGCCCGCGAGCTTCGGCACGCCACCGCCCTCGGTCGCCACCGTCTGCAGGATCGGGGTGACCCACCCTTTGGTATCTGCGGGCCCAACAGCGTCACGTAGTTGGCGTTCCGCCCGATCGGCGAGGTCGAGGTCCGCCTTGTTGACGACGAGGATGTCTGCGATCTCGAGAATCCCTGCCTTCACCGCCTGGATCTCGTCTCCCAGGCCGGGGGCGCACACCACCACGACGCTCTGTGCGAGGTGCATGATGTCGATCTCTGCCTGGCCGGTGCCCACCGTCTCCACGAGAACGGCGTCGTAGCCGGCGGCGTCGAGGACGTCGACTACCCGTGCCGTGGTGCGGGACAACCCGCCGAGGTGGCCGCGGGAGGCGAGTGACCGCACGAACACGTCGGGATCCGTCGCATGCTCGGACATCCGTACCCGATCACCCAGGATGGCGCCTCCGCTGAACGGACTCGAAGGGTCGACGGCCACGACGGCGACGGTCGCGTCCCTGCTGCGGAGCTCGGCGATGAGGGCGTTGACCAGCGTCGACTTCCCGGCGCCCGGAGGGCCAGTGAGCCCTACGACATGGGCCCCGCC
>JBHHXA010000132.1:0-6720 GCA_046756805.1 Acidimicrobiia bacterium | reverse complement strand
CGGATGCACCGTGGCGCCCGCCACCAGCAGCTGCTCGACCCTGCTCTTTGCCGGCCGACCCACGAGCGCACGAACCGACCCGTCCTCGAGCACCCTCGCTTCGAGCGGGCCCGCCGCGGTCTCGATCACTACTCGGTCATCGATCGCCCAGCCCCGGTCGAGGGCCAGGCGGGCGACACACCGAAGCCCGTTGCCGCACATCTCGGCCTCACCTCCATCTGCGTTCCAGTACCGCATGCCGACGGTGCCCGGACCGCGAGGATCAACCAGGAGCACGCCATCGGCACCGACACCGCGCTTGCGGGCGCACCACCGCACGACATCCACCGCGTCGGGTGCGGTGTGGCCTTCGAGGACGATGAAGTCGTTGCCGAGCGCCTCCACTTTCACAAATTCCACAGCCCACCTCCCAACGCATCCGCTGCCGCAGCTGTCCTGGCGGCCGGATCATCATGCCACGGCAGCCACCGGATGCGGGGATCACGGCGAAAGAAGGTCCGCTGCCTCTTCGCCAACGCCGCAGTCGCCGCGATCGCGGCGTCGCGGGCGTCGCGCAGCGAGATCTCCTCCCGGAGGTGAGCCAAGAGCTCCTTGTACCCGACGGCGTAGCGAGCGGTGGGCCCCAGCCGGTCGGCGAGGTGTGAGACTTCCGCCACGAGGCCCCGGTCGAGCATCCCGTCGAATCTCCGCCCGATCCTTCCTGCGAGCTCCGGGCCGGAGTCCATACCGATGGCTATCACGTCGAGGCGGCTCTGATACGCCCGAACCGCAGCCGCTCGCGGCCCCGAGGCCCTGGCGGTAGCCGTCTCGCCGGTGAGCCTGAGGATCTCGACGGCTCGCAGCACCCTCCTCGGGTTGTCGAGTGCCACGACCTGCCCCGCATCCGGATCGGCGTCCAGGAGCTCAGCCAGCAGCGCCTCCGGTTCGGCGCCCTCGAGTTCCTGTCGAACCGAATGATCGGTCGGCGGAAACTCGAGGGGGTCGACCAGCGCCCTGAAGTGCAGCCCCGACCCGCCCACGATGATCACGCGGCGTCCCGCTTCGATCTGCGCGTCGACGACCGCCACGCCCTCGCACTGGAACTCCGCAACGCTGAAGGCTGTCTCGGGCGTGACGAGGTCGATCATGAAGTGGGGAACCTCGGCTCGCTCGCGGGCCGTCGGCTTTGCAGTGCCGATGTCCATCTCCCGATAGACCTGCATCGAATCCACCGACACGACGGCCGCACCGGACCGCCTGGCGAGAGCCATGGCAATCTCGGATTTCCCGGATGCCGTCGGACCGAGCACGGCAACGACGCTCAGGCGACGACTCCGACCAGATGGTGGGGGGCACCCCGCGTGATCTCCGCATCGAGGAACGTGCCCGGAGCGTATGAACCTTCGATGTGGACGAGCTTGCTGCCCCTCGTCCGGCTCGTCACCCTGTTCGGGTCGCGCTTCGACGGCCCCTCGACGAGCACTTCCACGCGGCGGCCGACCATCGCCAGATTCCGTTCTAGCGTGACCTCGTTCTGAAGTGCGACGAGGCGATCGAACCGCTGCTGAACGACCTCGGTCTGCACCCTGCCGTCCATCGTGGCGGCTGCCGTGCCGGGTCGGGGCGAGAACTGGAACATGAACGCGCTGTCGAACCGTGCCTCGGCCACGACATCGAGCGTCCGGTCGAAGTCCTCCTCCGTCTCTCCGGGGAAGCCGACGATGACATCGGTAGAAACGCTGAGATCGGGGATCACGTCCCTCGCCATGGCGAGCTTCTCCAGGAAACGCCGCGACGTGTATCCGCGATGCATCGCCGCCAGGATCGGGTCGCTGCCTGATTGCAGCGGGAGGTGGAGCTGCTCGCAGACCGCAGCGGTGCCGGCCATGGCGTGGGCAACGTCCTCGCGGAAGTCCTTCGGGTGCGGGGACGTGTACCGCAGCCTGCGGAGGCCATCGACGGCGCCGACCCGTCGCAAGAGATCGGCGAACACCGGTTTCCGCCCGTTGAGATCGAGATCCCTCCCGTAGGAGTTGACGTTCTGACCGAGCAACGTGACTTCGAGCACGCCGTCCGCGACCAGCTCGCGCACTTCGCTGATGACGTCGCCCGGTCTCCTGCTCGCCTCGCGGCCTCGCACCTGGGGGACGATGCAGAACGTGCAGGAGTTGTTGCACCCCACGGTGATCGTGACCCAGGCCGCGTGGTCCACGTCACGTCTCGTCGGTAGCGCCGAATACGCGGTGTCGCCCGACGCCGTCTCTTCCCAGATCTCGGCGACGGGTCCCCACTCCTCTGCATGATCGAGCAGGTCCACTACGCGGTGGGTGTTGTGCGTGCCGAAGACCACGTCTACCCACCCGGCCCGCTCGAGAACGGTGCCCCGGTCCTTCTGCGCCATGCAACCCCCGACGAGGATTCGCATCCCTTCCCGCTCGCCCTTGAGCCGCTTCATCGCACCCAGGTAGCCGTAGAGACGCTGGTCTGCGTTGTCTCTGATCGTGCACGTGTTGAGCACCACGACATCCGCCTCTGATGGCGTGGCCACGCGACTCATGCCGTCGGCCTCGAGCAGACCGCCGATCCGCTCCGAGTCGTGGTCGTTCATCTGGCATCCGAATGTGCGGATGAAGTACGTGCGGCCGTCGCGGGTTCGGCGCGGCGCCCGACGCAGCGTCGGCATCCCGAGCATCGTCGTCTCGGTCACGTCTTCCCGGTCCTCAGCGAGCAAAGTCGCTGGCGCGGTATTCGCGGATCACCGTCACCTCGATGTGGCCCGGGTACTGCAGGTCCTCCTCGAAGCGACGGGCGATCTTGCGCGCCAGGTCCGCCGCTCCGAGGTCGTCGACCTCGCCCGGGTCGACGGCGACCCGGATCTCGCGCCCCGCTTGCATGGCAAAGACCCTGTCGACGCCTTCGAACGTGTGAGCGATCTCCTCGAGCTGCTCCAGTCGCCGCACGTAGGACTCGAGCGCCTCGCGCCGCGCCCCGGGTCGCGCCGCGGAGACGGCGTCCGCCGCCTGGACGAGCACCGCCGTCAGCGTGCGCGGCTCGACCTCGTTGTGGTGCGCCTCGATGGCATGGACGATCGCGGCATCTTCACCGAACCTGCGAGCGATCTCGGCGCCGATGAGCGCATGAGATCCACCCACGTCGTGGGAGACCGCCTTGCCGATGTCGTGTAGGAAGGCGGCCCTTCTCGCCTCGACCGGGTCGATCCCCAGCTCGGCGGCGAGCAAGCCCGCCACCTGTGCGGACTCGATGAGGTGTCCCAGCACGTTCTGGCCGTACGAGGTCCGGTACTTGAGCCGGCCGAGGAGCGTGATCAGCTCCTGGTGCATGCGAGTGATACCCACCTCGAGCAAAGCCCACTCACCGGCGTCGCGCACGTTCTGTTCCACTTCGGATTGGGCCTTTTCGTACGCTTCCTCGATCGAGGCGGGATGGATCCGGCCGTCCTGGACGAGCCGTTCGAGGGTGATCCGGGCGACCTCCCTCCGCACCGGGTCGAAGGTCGAGACGCTGACCGCCTCCGGCGTATCATCGACGACCAGGTTGACGCCGGTGACCGACTCGAAGGTCCGGATGTTGCGACCGTCCCTCCCGATAATGCGGCCCTTCATGTCGTCCGTGGGCAGATGCACGACCGAGACGGTGGACTCGGACACGACCTCGGCAGCCAGTCGCTGCACCGCGGTCGCAAGAATCCTCCTCGCCCTGCGCTCCGCCTCTTCGCGAGCCTTGAGCTCGAGATCGCGCACCAGGACCATCGCATCGCGACGCGCCTCGTCCTCGACCCGATCCAGCAACTCCGTCTTGGCAACACGAGCATCGAATCCCGCGATCCGCTCCAGCTCGGCTCGCGCCGCCGCAGCTGCGGCCTCCAGGTCGCTGCGCGCTTCCGAGACAGACCGCTCCTTCTCGAGAAGGATCTCCTCGCGCTGCGCGAGGTTCGCCGCTCTCTGCTCGAGCGTATCCTCGCGCTGGCTGAGCCTTCCTTCGAGCGAGACCGTCTCCACCTTGCGGTGCTCGAGTTGTGCCAGCTCACGCTCGCGCAACGCTTCGACGGTCGCTCTGCTCTCCTCCCCGGCTCGGCGGAGGATGCGTTCCGCCTCGAGCCGGGCGTCACGCAGGTGTCTCTCTGCCGCCTCCGTCGCCCGGCGTGTCTGCCTCCGATGCGCCTCGCGGCCTGCGAGAAACGCACCGATCCCGATGGAGGCCCCCACGAGGGCCGTGATGACCCACTGCTCCATGCTGGTCCCCGATCCCGGAAACCAGAACAGACGTGCCGAGCCCGCAGGCTCGGCACACACACGTTTGAGCACGACGCGACCAGGGCATCATCAGATCAGGGCTGGTTGGGCCTCCGGTGCTGCGCGTACTCGCTCATGTCAGTCGCTCACAGGGGCCACGCCCCGGCGAGATGTTCTGGGTTCCGTGTTTCGTTCGTCGTATGTGTGTCGTGACCCGAGCCTAACGCACGGAACCCCCGGCCGGAAAGGGATAAATTCGCGAAATCGCGGGCTAGCTATCCGGCCCCGGCGTCTTCGGGCAGATCCTCGCTCTGCTCCTCATCGACCTCATCGACGATCACGCCCACCGCTCGGAGCACGCGATCCTGGAGCTGCATCGACAGCTCGGGGTGCTCCCGCAGGAACTCCTTCGCCCGCTCCCTGCCCTGACCGAGCTGATCCCCGTCGAACGTGTACCAGGCCCCTGCTTTGCGAACGATGCCGTGCTCCACGGCCACGTCGAGGAGACTCCCCTCACGGGAGATGCCCTCACCGAACATGATGTCGAACTCGGCGAGACGGAAGGGCGGTGCGACCTTGTTCTTCGCGATCTTCGCCCGCACCCGGTTCCCGATGTTGTCCGTTCCCTGCTTGATCGCCTCGATGCGACGCACGTCGATCCGCACGCTGGCGTAGAACTTGAGCGCTCTCCCCCCGGGCGTCGTCTCGGGTGAGTTGTGCACCATCACGCCGTCGACCAGATAGGTGTGGTTGCCCTCGGCCTCGATGTCGAACTTGCGCATGCTGCGCGTGGGAGGCTTCTCCCTGACCGATACGATCGGAACGGCGTGGAGTCGTAGCTCACGACGAGCAGGCTCGACGACCACAGAGCACCGACCTCGATGATGCGGCAACAGCTTGTAGTCCATACAGCTGGGGACGTGAGCCGCGATCAGATCGTGAAGCGCCTCGGTGCCATCTCGATCGAACACCAACACCGCCTTGCCGGCTCTCTCGATGCGCTTGACGCTGAGACCCCAGGTGTCGGTCAGCAACGCGGCGAGACGATCTCGCGTGGTCGGTTCCATCGCCTCGACGCAGATCTCCGAGCGACCGGCGCTGCCGTCCTTCCGTCTGATCTGGAGGGTGCCGTCGTCGAGATACCAGATGGCCAGCGCAAAGGGTGTGAGCTCTTTGAGGTAGTCCCAACTGAACACCTTCGTGCCTGCGAGGTAGACCGCCTCGCGCAGCTCGTCGAGTTCGACCAGCGGTGTGGTCTCGACCATCAGCCCGCCCTTGGCATGAGGACTGATCGACGTGGGCACCCCATCGAGTAGCGACGCCTTCCACAACCCATAGGCGTCCTGCTTGGGTCCGTGACCGAACCGGAAACGCGATGTCATCCCCGGTTCCGCTCCGTGCGGCCGCTTCGGCGAGACGGAACCATCGCCCATCAGCGAACCGAGCACGAGCTGTCGCTGCTGGTCCGACAGGTAGTGCGCGAGCGGCATCAGGACGTCGTCACCCGGTCGCAATTCGCCTGCGGCCCGCCATCCGCCCGGGGTCGCGATCGAGTGTGCGGGAGTAGCTGCGAACTGAGCCCTCCCGTTGCCCTCGGGCTTGTAGACGTTGAACTGGAGAAAGCGCTCTGCGTTGCCGTTGTCGAACCAGTTGATGACGCGCCGCGGCTCGACCTTCCCTGTCTCCGGGTCGACGGCGAGCACTTCGACGTCCATCTTCTGGTTGACGAGCTTGCCGATCTTCTCCTGGGTGCCATCGGCGAGCGTGACCCGGGTCGAGTATTGGAAGCACCCGAACATCACACCGATCTTCTCCCGCAGCTGGTTGATGAAGATGGCCGTCGTGTCCGATCGGTTGATCGTCCCTGCGAGCTTGCGCAACGCCTGGGACATGAGCCTCGCCTGGAGCCCGACGTGCGTGTCACCCATGTCCCCTTCGAGCTCGGCGCGCGGCACGAGCGCCGCGACGGAGTCGACGACGACGACGTCGAGCGCTCCGGAACGGATGAGCATGTCGGTGATCTCGAGCGCTTGCTCACCGGTGTCCGGTTGGGAGATGAGCAACTCGTCGATGTCGACCCCGATCGCCCTCGCATACACGGGGTCGAGGGCGTGCTCGGCGTCGATGAAGGCGGCGACTCCCCCGTTGCGTTGCGCCTCCGCCACGACGTGGAGGGCGAGAGAGGTCTTGCCGCTCGATTCGGGGCCGTAGATCTCGACGATGCGGCCCCGGGGCACACCACCGATCCCGAGAGCGAGATCGAGCGACAACGCACCCGTCGGGATGGCCTCGATGTTCCTGATGGTCGAGTCGTTGAGCTTCATGATGGCGCCCGTGCCGAACTGTCGCTCGATCTGGGTCATCGCCATCTCGAGGTTCTTGTCGCGATCCTTGTCCTTCTCCACCTGGGCTCCTTCCGAGACCGTTCGCACATCGCTCGCATCGTGCCGACCCGGTTGTCGATGACACGACTCGCAGTATGCGAGTG
>JBHHXA010000131.1:0-6746 GCA_046756805.1 Acidimicrobiia bacterium | reverse complement strand
CTCTCACCCGGCCCGGCCGGGGCAGGTAGTAGCGGATCCGGGTGCGATCCCGGACGCGTCCGCGCCCCTCCGGGGAGGGGCGCTGGAAGGGGAAGAGTAAAGAGGCGGTTCGGGTACCCGGTGGGAGGAACCGGGAGCCGCTCCATGAATCTCTCGACTCGCCAGTACAACGTCGCCACGGGTGCGGTTTGTTCCCCGGTCCGCGGCAGAATCAGGAGTTCGACGTGTCCCGGTCTGTTGCAGACTCCCAGGGCTCGGGCACGGGCCCCTGCTCCGATCGCATATCGGGTTCCGGAGCAGCCGGCTCCTCGGCGTTACCCACCAGATGCACGTCGTCCGGCGTGGCGGATGCGGCGTCCACACCAGGTGCGATCTCGTAGCGGAACGCACCGGGCCACTCCTGTCGGATGGCGGTGTCACGCTTCCACACCTTTAGCTTCACCGGTAGCTCGAGGCCCTGTGCGCCGGGAACGTCGTCTACACCGAGATCGGTGGCCTCCTCCATCATGATGTCGAAGATCGACTTTGGTTCGGGCATCGGGTTGGTCGCCCGGATCTGATCCAGCTTCCGCTGTCTCCGGCTCTTGCGCTCCGCGGGCTCGGCATCCGTCTTCAGTGCCTCTCGGGCACCCTGGAGCCTGCCGAACACCAAGACGAGTGCCACCAGCAGAGCCACTATCGCAATCGCGATCGTCACGGTATGCGTCCCTCGTCGGTTACGGGTTCTCACCCCTGTCATCGGCGGACGGAGCTGCGAACTGGATAGCGACGATGCGGAGCGGCTCGGCCGCAGTGTTGGTCACCACCACGGCGGTGCCGGGGTCGGCGTGCACGACATCTCCGGGTCCGACGTTCGATGCGACCCCGTCAACCACCACACCGCCGGCACCCGAGATCACGACGAGCCGCAAGGCGTTGCCGTCGGGATCGGGTCGCATCGAGGCGCCGGGGCGCACGGTCACGTTGCTGACACCGGAACCTGCGGCGTGGTCGAGGTCCTCGATGGAGCCGTAGGCCGTCGACCGCTTCGTGTGGCGACTGGCCTCGTCGCGCGCGTGGCTCTTGAGGTCGTCCACCACCTGCTTGACGTCCTGGGCGCGGTCGCGCGGAACGACGAGGACGGCGTCGGCAGTCTCGACCACGATGATGTCCTCGAGACCGATGGCTGCGACCAGGCGCGATTCCGCTCTGAGATAGCTCCGCTTCGAGTCGATAAGGGCGACATCTCCGACGACGACGTTCTGTCTGCCGTCCTTCGCTGCGATCTCCCACAGCGCTGCCCAGGAGCCCACGTCGCTCCATCCCGCGTCAAGCGAGATCACGGCGCCATCTGCCGTGTGCTCCATCACCGCATAGTCGACGGAGTCACCTGGAGACCGGGCGAAGCTCTCGGTCTCGAGGTGGATGCCCTCGGAGCGATCGGCCTTGATCACTGCATCATGCACCGCGTTCGTCATGTCCGGCTGGAACCGGCGCAGCTCGTCGAGATAACGACGTGCTCCGAACATGAACATCCCGCTGTTCCAGAGATACTCTCCCGAGGCGAGGTACTCCCGGGCCGTCTCGAGATCCGGCTTCTCGACGAACCTGGCGATGGTTCGCGCCGTGTCACCGATCGCCGATCCGGTGCGGATATAGCCGAACCCCGTCTCCGGGTGCGACGGCACGATGCCGAACGCGACCAGCTTGGCGTTGGCCGCGTGGCCGGCTCCGACCTCTACCGCGGTGCGAAAGGCGGCCTCGTCTTCGATCACGTGGTCGGCGGGGAGAACGAGGAGTGTGGGGTCTGTGCCGTCTTCGATCAGGAGTGCCGCGGCTGCGGCGACTGCGGGAGCGGTGTTCCTTCCCACCGGTTCGAGCACGACCCGCCTCGGGTCCATGCCTGCCCCTTCCAGCTCTCTCCAGACGAGATCGTGATGCTCGCGGTTGCAAACGACGAGCGGATCCGTCACGTGTTCGATTCCGGCCAGGCGGTCGAAGGTGGCGCGCAGCATGGTCCGCTCATCGGTCATGGCGAGTAGCTGCTTCGGTTGCTGGGGGCGGGACAGCGGCCACAACCGTGTGCCGGAGCCGCCAGAGAGAACGACGGGAACGATCATCGGTCTGATTATCGGCGCACGAGGCCGGGACACGAAAGCTTTTCGGAGGTAGCCTCGCCGCTTCCGAGGGAGGGACGGCCGGTGTTCGATGTCGAGCGAGCGAGGAGCCAGTTCCCCGCGCTGCTGCGCAATGTCCGGGGCGCGCCTGCGATCTTCGCCGACGGCCCTGGTGGCACGCAGGTGCCGGACGCGGTGATCGACGCCATGGCGGCGCTGCTCCGGTCCGGGAGCGCCAACCTCGGTGGGCCGTTTGCGACGAGCGAAGAGACGGAGCAAGTCGTGACCGGGGCACGGTCCGCGGTGTCCGATCTGTTGGGAGCGGCCTCTCCCGACGAGATCGCGTTCGGTCAGAACATGACCAGCCTCACCCTTGCGGTGGGGAGGGCCCTCGGTCGGACCTGGGAGCCGGGCGACGAGATCGTCGTGACCCGTCTCGACCACGACGCCAACGTCTCATCGTGGATGCATGCTGCTGCTGAAGCAGGCGCGGTCCTCCGCTTCGTCGACTTCGATGGAGAGCGAGGCACGCTCGACCCCGCGCGGTTCGATGGAGTGCTCACCGACCGCACCCGGCTCGTCGCCGTGACGCACGCCTCGAACGCCATCGGCACCATCGTCGATGTCGCGGCCGTCACCGCACGCGCTCACGAGGTGGGTGCCCTCGTCTACGTCGACGCGGTGCACTACACGCCCCACGGTCCCGTCGAAGTCGGTGAGATCGGCTGTGACTTCCTCGCCGCGTCGGCTTACAAGTTCTTCGGACCGCACACCGGAGTCCTCTACGGACGTCTCGAGGTGATGGGATCCCTCGACGCCGTGCGGATCCGGCCCGCCCCCGCCGACCCACCCGGGAAGTGGGAGACCGGCACCCAGAGCTTCGAGAGCCTGGCTGGGGTCACGGCTGCGATCGGCTATCTCGAGCAGTTCGGCGACGGGGCCACCCGCCGCGCGCGGCTCGTGGCGGCCATGGAAGCGACGCGGGCGTACGAAGCCGGGCTCAGCGAGCGGTTCCTCGCCGGCATTGCCGCAAACGATCGTGTGTCGCTGTACGGCGTGTCAGATGCCGGGGGGAGAACGCCGACCTTTGCGGTGGCCGTCGCCGGCCTCGGCGCTCGAGAGGTGGCGGAGCGGCTCGGTGCGCAGGGCATCTTCGTGTGGCACGGGCACTACTACGCATTGGAGGTGATGAGCCATCTCGGCGTGCTCGACTCGGGGGGCCTCGTTCGGATCGGTTTCGTGCACTACAACACCGCCGACGAGGTGGACCGGGTGGTGGCCGCTCTCGCTGCCCTGTGACGCTCCGAGCAGCGGCGGGCCGTGCGGTTCACACGAGATCCATGGCCACGTCGAAACGGGGCGCCGAGTGGGTCAGGCATCCCAAGGAGACCAGGTCGACGCCCGTCGCCGCCACATCCGCGACGTTTTCGGGGGTGATGCCCCCTGAGGCTTCGAGCAACGTGCTCCCGCCCGCCATGGCCACGGCGGATCGCACGTCGGCGACCGTCATGTTGTCGAGCAGCACGGCGTCCGCACCTGCATCGACCGCTTCTTGCACCTGCTCCAGCGTGTCTGCCTCGACAGGTCGTTGCCGATGCGGCGTGGCGGATCGCCTCCGGCACAAGGTTCGCCTCGTACAGCAGCTCATATCGCTCGAGCACCCGGATCCCATCCCACGGAGTGGGGTCTACGCCGAACGTGACCGAGATCCGGCGGTTCCGCTCCCCGGTGCGATCTTCGTCCTCCTTCGCCCACGCCCGGAGGGCGGGAAGCGGCACGGCGTCGATCTGTGGCGGTCTTCCGTTGCGGTGATCCTCCCAGGGGAGCAGGTTGTACCACCGGGTCCACGCGGCGCCCGGTCCGGTCCGTCCTTCGCGGACGAGGGCGAGGTACGCGACGGAGATGTTGCGACCGGGGCTCGCCAACCGTCCCCGATCGAGATCCCCAAACGTGCAGAGCTGCTCGACGTATCCGACCTCGATACCCGCTTGGCAGAGGACGTACCTCCGCAGAGCCAGTTCGAGGGTCGCGTCGGCGCCGGGGTCGAGGGGTCCGGAGGGAACTCCGGGATGGGTCGCGCCTGAAACGGTGAGCACGATCGGGTCGTCTCCTGAGATCGCGGCGATGACCGCATCGAGAGCAACCGTGATACCCCGTTCAGTCACCTCCGGTGTCCTCGTCGGGTTCGGGTTCTGGGGCGTACGTCCACTCGGCGTCTGGACCCGGTTCGGGGGACGGGGGTGTGGCCGGTTCGAAGAGATACGCAGCTTCGATGCGGGACTCGCTGGTACCGAAGGCGGTGACGGTGTCGCCCTCCCTGATGGTCGTCGAGCCGTGGGGGATGAGGACTGAGCCCGCGCGACGGATCGAGACCAGAATTGCCTCCTCGGGCCAGGCGAGGTCTCTGACGACGGATCCGGCGGCGGCAGAGCGTGTGGGGACGGGGATCTCGAAGAACGTGGCGCCGGGCTGCTTGCGGGCCTGGAACCTCTCCCGATACAGCGAGCGATCCGTCGTCGCCCCTAGGGCGTGGTGGTACGCGCGGACGACGCTCTCACGGCGGAACATGCCGACGCAGCGGGAGGGGTCGTCCTCGGCGATCACCGGCATCCTGCCGACCCCGAGCGTCGCCATCCGGGCCAGCGCCGCGGAGACCGACATCGAGGACACCACGGTGACGGGATTCGGAGTCATCACGTCGGCGACGGTGAGCTCTGGGGACGGATCCCCGGCAGAGGCGATATCCGAAACGGTCACGATCCCCACGAGCCCCTGAGAAGAGACCACCGGCAGCCCGTGATGCCGTTGCTCCGCCAGGATCCGATCGGCTTGCTCCGTCGTCATCGATGGCTCGAGCGCCGTCATCGGAGGAGACATCACCTCGCCGACCATGACGGTGTCGAGAAGGTCGATGTCCTCGGTTCGCGGCAGGTGGATGCCCTCACGTTTCAGCGGCAGTGTGTAGCTCGTCTCGGGGTGGTAGCGATCAGCGAGGAACGTCGCCAGCGAAGAGGCGAGCATGAGCGGCAGGACGAGGCCGTAGTCGCCGGTGATCTCGAAAACGATGATGATCGACGTCAGCGGAGCGCGTGCTACCGCGGCGAACGTCGCAGCCATGCCCACGACGGCGAATGCCCCGGGATCGATCTCTGAGAATCCCCAGACCGGTCCCACCAGGAGGGCCATCCCCGCCCCCATCACGGCGCCGATGTAGAGGCTCGGCATGAACGACCCGCCGGAGCCGCCGCTCGATCGCGTCAACGTCGCAGCCAGAGGCTTGACGAACGCGATCAGACCGAGGAACAGCCAGAGGGGAAGGCTCTCGAGCACAGGGACGGTGCTGGAGATCGCTGCTTCCGAGCTGCCCGCATCGAGTTGGAGGAGCGATGCCACGAAGTCCTGGCCGGTTGCCAGCAACCGGGGCTCTGCGGCTCCGATTGCGGCGATGACGAGCCCGGCGACGACGGGTCGCACCCAAACAGGGATGCGACGCGGCTCCCGGTACCCCTCGACGTTCTTGATCAGCCGCAAGAACCAGAGGGCGAACAGCACCGCCAGCAGACCGAGCAGGACGTAGAGGATCAGCTCACGGGGGTCGGAGAGCTGATGGGGCGGGGCCGAGAGGATGCGCTCCTCACCCACGAGACTGCGGGTCGTGACGGCGGCGGCCACGGACGAAACGACGACGGCATTGAGGTGGCGGATCGAGAAGTTGCCCAGCAAGACCTCCATTCCAAACAGCATGCCGGCGATCGGTGCGTTGAACGAGGCGCCGATGCCCGCGGCGGCGCCTGCCACGACGAGACTGCGGATCTGGTCTTCCCCGAACCGGGTGTACCGCGCCAGAGAGGACCCGATCGTGGCACCGATCTGCTGAGCCACCGGTTCCCAGGGTGGCCACCGTTGCTGCGAGCTTGGCCCCGATCGTCCGGGTGGGCAGATAGCCGGCCTTGATCGACAGGCCGACCATCGTCTCTGTCACGCCACCCCCGGAGACCCCGGGGCCGAACCGGCGAGCGATCACGGACGACGCGAGCAGCCCGGCGGGAACGACGAGGAGCGGCAGGTATCTCGCCGTACCGTCGCCCTCGGGTCGAACCAGATCGGTGAGCAGCTGAGTCCCTTCCACGAGCACGGCCGCCGCAAGACCCACCAGCACGCCGATGGTGAGGGAGGCGGCGAGGAAGGCTGCGGCGCCTCGTGTCACGAGGGCCCGGCGTACGGCATTTCGCGTCGCGGTGATCACGGAGCGACGTTACCGGAATCGACCGGGTCCCGACTCGCCGTCCGGTGGCACCCCGTTGCAGGGTGTGTCCTCGGGTAGCGTTCCGCTCCATGGAGGAGCAGACGTTCACCGTTGCGGGGCTCAGCGAGCGTGCGGGGGCTGCGATCCGGAGCGCCTTTGCAGGCGATGTATGGGTGAAGGGCGAGATCCGCGATCTCTCCCGGCCTGCCTCGGGTCACGTCTACTTCTCGCTGGTCGACGGTCCGGAGGACGGCGACTCGAGCGCGATGCTCCCCGTCACCCTCTTTGCCGCGGATCGGCGCACCGTGAACCGTCTTCTCCTCCGTTCCGGTGCGGTGCGGATGGTCGATGGGGTCGAGGTCCGCATCCGCGGCACCGTGACGTGCGATCCGCCTCGCTCGACC
>JBHHXA010000130.1:0-6752 GCA_046756805.1 Acidimicrobiia bacterium | reverse complement strand
ATCCTTTGTTACAAGTGCGTCGAGGCATGCGGCGTCGATGCCCAGAACACGTTCGCCATCGCCGTTGCAGGGCGCGGATTCGGGACAACGATCTCTACGGAGCATGCCGTTCCGCTGACGGACTCTGCCTGCGTGTATTGCGGCAACTGCATCGGAGTGTGCCCGACCGGAGCGCTCATGTTCCGCAGCGAGCACGAACTGCGCGCCGCGTCGGTCTGGGACGATGCGGCACAAACCGTGACGAGGACGGTGTGTTCCTACTGCGGCGTCGGCTGCAACCTCGAGCTGCACGTCCAGGACAACCGCATCGTCAAGGTGACGTCGCCGCCGGACGACGACATCACGTCCGGGCACCTCTGCATCAAAGGCCGGTTTGGATATGACTACGTCCAGGAGCTGGGTGATCTGGCGACGACGCCTATCGACATAGTGCTCGCGGGCATCCGCGAGGGTTGACCGGCTCACACCACGGCTTCGAGCAGCGCCAGCCGTCTCGACAGAGAGGAATGGCGGGCCACGACGTTGACCGGCTCACACCACGGCTTCGAGCAGCGCCAGCCCGACGAGCCCGACGAGGATCGGGAGCCCCACCGTGCGAGTGCGCCATGCGACGAGGCCGGCCGCGATGCCTGCGACGAGACGCAGGTTGCCCGGCGTGAGATCCAGGCCACCACCGGGGGCGACGAACGCGGGAACCGTGAGCGCCGCGAGTGCTGCCGGAGCCACGAACCGCAGCGGCGTCTCCAGCATCCGGGGTACGGGGCGCCTCCCGAAGAGCCCGATGAACGAGAGACGGGTCAGGTAGGTGCCGACCCCGATCGCAGCGATCGCCGCCCAGGTGGTCATGCGCCCGCCCTCTCCGCGAGGACTCCCGAAGCGATGCCGACCACGATCCCGATGACGAGCCCGAGTCCGTTGGGGATTCCCCGGCCTGCTGTCGCCGTCGCCGCGGCAACCACGGCGGCCAGGACCGCCGGCCGGCTGGTGAGCGTGGGGATCAGTATCGCAAGAAAGACCAGAGGGATCGCAAAGTCGAGATTCCATGCGGCAGGTATCTGCGTCCCGACGAGCACGCCGACCGTCGTGCCCAGCTGCCACACGATCCACAGCGTGGCTGCCGCACCGAGGTAGTAGAACCTGCGGTACAAGGGATCAGGCATCGTCTCGAAGCGCGCGATCGACACTGCAAACGCCTGGTCGGTGAGGAGATACGGCGTCAGGATGCGCCACGGGCGAGGGAACTCGCTGAATGGGTTCGCCAAGGCCGCGGAATACATCGCATGTCGTGCGTTGACGGCCAGAGCGGAGACGATGACGACGGCGAGGGGAGCGGCCTGGTCCAGCAGCTCCACCGCGACGAGCTGGGCCGCGCCGCCGAAGATCACGATCGAGCTCGCCCATCCGGCAAGGTTGCTCACCGAGGTCGCGGCCACTGTGACACCGAAGATGAGCCCGAACGGGACGACCCCAAGCATGAGGGGCGTCACGGCCAGCGATCCATCTCCGACTGCGGTGCGGGCGATTGCCGAGGGTGTATTCAAGCGGGTGATTATGGACCCTCGAGGCACGGTGCCATTCCCTGAGTCACGGTGTGCTCGGAGCCGTTGTGCGTTGCGGTTCCGGCGGGCGTTCATTCCTCTGCCCCGAAAAAGAACCCCGGCTGGAGCGCCCGCGTTGCGGGAAATCGGTCGCGACCCCGACAGCCCCCCGAGACTTCGCAACATAGGTGCCCGCAGTTTGCTAGCTTCGCATACAGACTCTCGGACGAAAGGGGCGTTATGGAAGTATCCCTCAGCGTGAACGGACGGGAGGTCTCGGCCGACGTCGAGCCACGCACGCTTCTCGTCCACCTCTTGCGGGAGCAACTCCGTCTCACCGGCACCCACGTCGGTTGCGAGACGGGCTACTGCGGTGCATGCACCGTCCACGTCGATGGCATTCCGCTGAAGTCGTGCACGATGCTCGCCGTGCAGGCGAACGGGTCGTCGGTGACCACCATCGAGGGTCTTGCATCGAACGGCGATTTGCATGCCGTGCAGGAGGGCTTCTGGGAGCGGCATGGTCTCCAATGCGGCTTCTGCACGCCGGGCATGATCATGTCCGCGGCGGCGCTGCTCGAAGCGAACTCCGACCCAACCGAGGATGAGATCCGGCACGGCATCGAGGGGAACCTCTGCCGGTGCACGGGTTATCACAACATCGTTCGGGCGGTCGAGTACGCGGGCGCCACCATGCGCGGTGAAGAGCCGCCGGCACCGGACTGGGAGGGGGGCTCATGAGCACCACCAGTGTCCTCGGCGGCATCGTTCGTAGACGTGAGGACCCGGCACTGATCCAGGGCAAGGGCAAGTACGTGGACGACATCAAGCTCCCCGGCGAGCTGCATGTCGCGTTCGTACGCAGCCCGTTCGCCAGGGCGACGATCAACTCGATCGACTCCTCGGCGGCGCTGGCGATCAGCGGCGTCCGCGCCGTGTACACGATCGAAGACGTACGACACCTGGGACCACTGCTTGCACAGGTCCCGGTCGGAGCACTGCGCCCGCTGCTCGCAGACGGGGCCGTGCACCACGCCGGCGAGGCCGTGGCAATGGTCGTCGCAGACAGCCGCTACGTCGCCCAGGACGCCGCAGATGCAATCGCAGTCGACTACGAGCCGCAGGAGGCGGTGGTATCCCTCAAAGATGCTGCGAGCGACCGGCTGAAAGTTCACGACGGGCTCGAGTCCAACGTGCTCATGTCGTGGGCGGGCCCGTTCGGCATGGAGCCGGATCAGATCGCGGAAGTCAAGGCGGGCATCGATGCGGCCAAGGAGGGCGATGGAGTCGTCGTCGTCTCGCAAGAGATGACGAATCAGCGCTTGATCCCGGTTGCCATCGAGCCCCGCGCCGTGCTCGCCGACTACAACGGCGGCTACAACTCGTTCGACGTGTGGAGTTCGACGCAGATGCCTCATGCGCTCGCAGGGGCGCTGGCTACGACGTTCGGTCTCCCGACGACGAGCGTTCGGGTAGTAGCGCCGGAGGTCGGTGGCGGTTTCGGTTGCAAGCTGAACCTGTACAACGACGAAGTGCTCGTGGCCTTCGCCTCGATGGACCTCGGTGCACCGGTGCGGTGGACCGAGACGAGGCGCGAGGCGAGCAATTCGACGATCCAGGGGAGAGGCTGGGTGGCGACGGCCACCATCACCGGCACCGCGGACGGGGAGATCCTCGGGTACGAGCTCGAGGGCCTTGCCGACATGGGGGCGTACAGCCAGAACTTCACTGTTGCAGTCCCGTTCCTGGGGTTGTTCGTGGGTTCGGGCCAGTACAAGATGCCCACCTACTGGAAGATGGACTGTGTGGCGACGAACACCGTCACCACCGACGCCTACCGAGGCGCAGGGCGGCCCGAGGCGATCTACTACCTGGAACGCATCATCGACATGTACGCCAGGGAGATCGGCATGGACCCGGCAGTGGTCCGCATGAAGAACTTCGTGTCCAGCGATGACTTCCCTGCGGCGATCTCGCCGCTCGGGTTTGCGATGGACACGGGTGACTATGGGTCGAATCTCCAGGCGTTGCTCGACCACTTCGACTACTCGGGATGGCGCAAGGAGCAGGATGCGGCCCGGGCCGAAGGCCGCACCGTCGGCATCGGTCTCGCGACCTATGTCGAAGTGTGCGGTTTCGCACCGGCGGGTCTTGCGGATCTCGGGTTCTCGTGGTCGGCATATGGGTTGCCCTCGGCGTTCAACGGCTCAGGCGTCGTCCGGGTGCATCCCGACGGCACCGCCACGGTCGTCATCGGTACCGGCCCTTCGGGGCAGGGACACCAGACGACGTGGGCCCAGATCGTGGGCGATCAGCTCGGCATTCCCGTCGAGAACGTCAGGGTGCGCCACGGCGACACCGGCGAATCTCCGATGGGGATCGGCACGTTCGGGTCGCGGTCGGCAGCGGTCGACGGCTCGGCGGCGTATGAAGCGGCAGGCAGGGTGAGGGAGAAGGCGGCGCAGATCGCGGCGCATCTTCTCGAGGCGAGTGCTGAGGACATCGTCCTGGCGGACGGGGGAGCGCATGTCGCAGGCTCACCGGACAGCTCGGTACCCTGGGCGGACATCGCTTCAACGGCCTACCAGCCGCACAAGCTGCCGGAAGGTGTCGAAGGCGGGCTCGAGAGCCACGTGGTCTTCAGCCCGGCCAATGCGACGTGGCCGTTCGGGTCACATCTCGCGATGGTCGAGGTCGACGAAGACACGGGCAACGTAGAGATCCTGCGGTACGCCTGCATGGACGACTGCGGCAACGTCATCAACCCGATGATCGTCGACGGGCAGCTCCACGGCGGGGTCACGCAGGGCATCGGGCAGGCGCTGTTCGAAGAGGCGATCTACGACGACGCCGGCAACCTGCTCAGCGGGTCGCTGGTGGACTATCCGCTGCCGACGGCGGCCGATCTGCCCGCGTACGAGCTCGCTCGTACCACGACCCCCACGGACATCAATGCGATGGGCGTGAAGGGAATCGGCGAGGCAGGCACGATCGGCTCCGCACAGACGGTGGTCAACGCCGTCGTCGATGCGCTTGCGCCGGGTGGCGTCACACATATCGACATGCCCTTGCGACCACGCAAGGTGTGGCAGGCGATCCAGGATGCGAGGGGGTAGCTGATGTTCCCTAGAGAATTCGACTACACGGCCCCGACCACCCTGGATGAGGCTCTCCAGATCCTTGCCGGCAACCCCGGCGCCAAGGTGATGTCGGGCGGGATGAGCCTCATTCCGCTGATGAAGCTGCGGCTGTTCTCGCCACAGCTCGTCGTCGACATCGGACGGATCGGCGGCCTCGACTCCATCGGGGACGCCGGTGACCACGTCACGATCGGCGCGCTGGTCCGCCATGCGCAGACCGCAAGTGACCCGCTCGTGGCGGCCAATGCGGCGGCCCTGGCTCAAGCGGCAGCGTGGACGGGTGACGTCCAGGTTCGCAACCGGGGCACGACCTGTGGTGCACTCGCGCATGCGGACATCGCAGCGGATCAGCCCGCTGGGGCGCTGGCATGTGGAGCCACGATGGTGGCGAAGTCCGCAACGGGAACGAGGGAGATCCCCGCGGAGGACTTCTTCGTCGACATGCTGACGTCCGCCCTCAACCCGGACGAGATCCTCGTCGAGGTGCGTCTGCCGAAGTCGGGAGCCGGGGAGGGCTCCGCATACGACAAGCTCGGCCGGCGGGGAGGACACACCGACTACGCCGTAGCCGGCGCGGCCGCATGGGTGCGCAAGACCAACGGCACGGTCGAGGCCGCACGGGTCGCGATCACGGGCGTCGGTAGCAGACCAACCATTGCCACAGGCGTCGCAGACGCGATCGTGGGAACGGACGGCTCTGCTGCTGCCGTGTCGGCGGCCGCAGCACATGCGCTGGAAGGGGTCACCGTGCTCGAAGACCTGTATGGGTCCGAGGAGTACAAGGCCCATCTCGCAACGGTGTTCACCGCACGGGCGCTCACAGGAGCGCTCGCTGCGACCTGAGCGGAAGGACGAGCGGGAGAGGCACGAGAGCCGCCGGGACGCCGGCGGCTCTCTACCGTCGGGTGGCGAGTCAGGCCGGCACTTTGCTCGCGGCGGGGAGTCGCAGCCGGAAGATGGCCTCTTGTCCGTCGTGGTCGTAGACGAGGTCCCCACCCATTCTCACGGCGAGCTCTCTCGACACCGTCAAGCCGAGTCCAACGGATGCCGTGATGCCGGGCACCTGTCTGGTTCGGTAGTAGCGCTCGAAGATCGCTTCGCGCTCAGGAGGCTCGAGCTCACCGCCCGTGTCGCGTACTTCGATGACCACGGCGTCCGATGCGTCGTCGAACTCGAGTGCTACGCGGATCTCCTTGCCACCGTAGCGTTGGGCGTTTACGAGGAGGTTACGGACGATTTGGCGCACCCTCGCCGCATCGCCTGATGCCAGAGGGATGTCGTGCACCACGGTGAGCGCGACCGCGGCGCCGAGGCTCATGCCGCGCAGCACGCCCTGGATCTCGCCTTCGACGTCGATCGTCCCAGCCCGGATCGACAGCGTGCCGGCCTCGGCGCGCGCCGCAGCGAGAAGGTCGTCCACGATTGTCGAGACGTCTTCCGCTTCGGTGGCGATGACATCGACGAACTCGCGGATCTCGTGGTGGTCGAACCGGACGAAGGAGTCCCGCAGTTCGGTGGCGAGGCCGACCACGGCGGTCAGGGGAGTGCGCAACTCATGGCTCACCGACGCCACGAACTCGTCCTTCGACCGCAGCAGGGTCTCCAACTGCTCCTGGGCACGCCGGATCGCCGTAACATCGACGATGGTCACGATGACGTGCGAGAGGTCGAGATCGTCGCCGATCGGCGGGACGGTCCACGAGAGGATGGCGTCGAGCGAGCGACCTGCAAACGTGCGGCCGCCTGTTACCTCGAGCACGATGTGATCCTGCCCGTTCCAGACCGCGAGCAGCTGCGGGACGATCGACCCGAGCGCATCGTCAGGGAGGAGTGCGGGGTCCAGGGGCCCGATGAGATCCTCCGGTGATTCAGCATCGATGAGCTCGACCGCTGCGTCGTTGACTGCTCGCACCCGGATCTTGCTCGCCGCGGTGCGGACGACCTCGGGGTGCCGCTCGAGGTGCGCACGGAGATCGGTGACACCTTCGGCCTGGAGCCCACCCAGGTAGGCCGCGACCTCGGTGAAATCCTCTTCCCAGATGGAGACCGGGGCGCGCGCGAAGAGATTGCGATA
>JBHHXA010000129.1:0-6787 GCA_046756805.1 Acidimicrobiia bacterium | reverse complement strand
CTGCCCACACCCTGGCGGCCGCCGACCTCGTTGAGCCTTTGCAGCAGCTCCGCCGGAGTGTGCCTGGTGCCGTTCACCGACACCGGTGTCCCCTTCTCGAACCCCACGGTGACCGTCTCCATCACGTCCGGGGCTTCCCAGGGGTCCGTCGTCAGCTTGAACATGCCCTTTGGCGGAGCCTCCCACGGATCCTCGAGCACGCCACCCTCATACGAGATGTGCAGCAGGTTGGCGTCCATCGAATACGGCTTGTCCGGCGTCACCGGAACCGGAATCCCGTGTTGTTCCGCATACCGCACGCAATCGGCCCTCCCCCGCAGATCCCACTCCCTCCAGGGTGCGATGACCTTGATGTGCGGATTGAGCGCAAACGCCGTCAGCTCGAAACGCACCTGGTCGTTGCCCTTCCCCGTCGCACCGTGTGCAATTGCGTCTGCGCCTGTCGCTTTCGCTGCGTTGACCAGGCCCTTTCCAATGATAGGTCGCGCCAGCGAGGTCCCCATGAGGTAATACCCTTCGTATACCGCGCCCGCTCGGAGAGCGGGGAAGACGAAGTCGGAAACGAACTCGTCGCGCAAATCCTCGACGATGGCTTCGACTGCTCCGGTGGCCAGCGCCTTCTCCCTCGCCTCCTCGACCTCCTCGCCCTGCCCGACGTCGGCCGTATACGCGACGACTTCGGCGCCGTACTCCTCGACGATCCATCTCAGGATGACGGAGGTATCGAGACCGCCGCTGTAGGCGAGGACGACCCTCTCGATGGGCTTGCTCATGGGCGCACCCCGTTCATCTGTTCAACTTGCTCATCGGTCAGCCCGCTCCTATCCGTTCCAGAGTCTTCGCCACACCCCTGCCGCCGATGGCCTCGGTCGCTATCACCAGCACCGTGTCGTCACCGGCGATCGTCCCCAGAACGCCCTCGACACCGTTGGCGTCGATAGCTCCTGCGACGAGGTGCGCCGCACCCGGCAGCGTCTGCACGACGACGAGATTTCCGGAGTGGTCGATGGACTCGACGAACTCTGCGACCGCCTTGGCGGCTGCGGTCGACCGCTCCCGATACGCAAAGCGCTCGTCGTCGCCGATCTCGTAGTGGGGCTCGTCCTCTCCTCGAACCTTGACCGCACCCATGGCGTCGAGATCGCGGGACACGGTGGCCTGGGTCACGCGATGGCCCTCGTCTTCGAGCATCTCGACGAGTTGCTGCTGGCTCGTGACCGTCGCGGTCCGCACGAACTGCCGGATCAGGCGGCGCCGCGTCGCGGTGCGGGGGCTCACGGGACAGCCTCCTTCGTGACCATCGTGCCGATTCCCTCAGGAGTGAAGATCTCGAGCAGCACGGCGTGCTGCACGCGGCCGTCGAGAATGTGCACTCGCTCGATGCCTCCCTCGATGGCACCGATACACGAGGTGAGCTTGGGCAGCATCCCCGCAGAGATCGACCCGTCCTCGATGAGGTCCTTCAGTTCGGGAACCACTATGCGTGCGATGAGCGAGTCCTCATCGCCGAGATCGCGGTAGAGACCCTCGACATCGGTGAGGTACACGAGTTTCGATGCGCCGAGCGCGACGGCGAGCGCACCGGCTGCGGTGTCCGCATTGAGGTTGTAGACGTGTCCGTCTTCGCCGCGGGCGAGCGGAGCGACGACGGGGACGTAACCCTGCTCCTGGAGGCTGGAGATGAGACCGGGGTCGACTCTGGCCACCTCGCCGACAAAGCCGAGCCTCTCGTCCTTGGGCCGGGCCGTGAACAGGTTCCCGTCGAGCCCGTTGAGACCGGCTGCTACGGATCCGTGGGCGTTGACCAGCCGGACGATGTCGGGGTTGATCTCGCCTGCGAGTGTCGACTGGACGATGCGGATCGTCTCGGCGTCCGTGATCCGCAAGCCGTCGAGCCACTGCGGCTCCACTCCACGCTGGCCCATCGCCCGCGAGATGTGGGGACCCCCGCCGTGGACGATGACGGGGCGAATGCCCATGTAGTGCAGCATCGCGATGTCATCGGCGAAGGTGTTGCGAAGGCCCTCGTCGACCATGGCGGAGCCGCCGTACTTGACGACCACCGTCGATCCGCGATACGCCTTGATGAACGGCAACGCCTCGCTGAAGATCCCCGCCTTGCCCATGGTCGTGGCAATCCGCGACTTCGCTGCCGTCGGCGTCGTGTGACCCGTCACGATCTCTCTCCATTGAAGACGACGTAGTCCGGTGTCAGGTCGGTCGTGAGGATCTCGGCGGCACCCGGTCCGGACCCCACGACGACGCGCACCTCGAAATCGCCCTCCTCGAGCGCCTCCACCAGAGCGTCCTCGTCGAATTCCGCCGCGACACCTCGTGCCGCCACCGTCGTACCGCCGAACTCGACCGACACCTGCGCTGGTTGGAATACCGCTCCGGACGCTCCCAGGGCTCCGACGATCCTTCCCCAATTTGGATCTCCGCCGAAGAAGGAGGCCCGTACTAGAGCAGAGTCCGTCACGTACCTGCCGATCCGCCGCGCCTCGGCATCGTCCTCGGCACCGGCGACGAGCAAGGTGACCACGCGCGACGCCCCCTCGGCGTCAGCCGCGAGCTGATACGCCAGGTCGCGGCAGGTTTCCGTGAGGAGGCCGCGGAGGACGTCGTCGCCGACCGCGACCCCGGACGCTCCTGAGGCCATGACGAACACGGTGTCGTTGGTCGAAGGGCATCCGTCGATGTTGAGGCTGTGAAACGAGACGTCGACGGCAGCGCGCAACGACCGGTCCAGCACGGCCGGTTCTGCGACCGCATCCGTCGTGATCACCACGAGCATGGTGGCCATGTCCGGCCGCACCATGCCGGCCCCCTTTGCCATGCCCCCCACCGTCACCGACTGCTCGGAGTACAACGCCTGCTTGGGAACGGTGTCGGTCGTCATCATGGCGAACGCCGCGGTTCGATCCGCGATCGCCCCACTCCCGAGCCGACCAGCGGCGGCTTCGATACCGGCGGTCACCCTGATCACGGGAAGAGCAGTGCCGATCGTCCCGGTCGAGGCGACGAGCACCTCTGCCACGTCGCAGTCGATCGACCGCGCGGTGGTGACGGCCATCTCCAGTGCCGCGGCACGGCCCGCGTCACCGGTCGCGGCGTTGGCGCAACCCGAGTTCATCACCACTGCCCGCGTCGCCGGTCCCTCAGAGAGGTGGGCGCGCGAGAGCTGCACCGGCGCCGCCGCCGCCCGGTTGGTCGTGAAGACGGCGGCACCCACCGAGCCCGGGGGCCCGGTGACGAGGGCCAGATCGAGCGCACCGCCCTCCTTGACGCCGCACGCCACGCCCACAGCGGAGAACCCACGGGGCGTAGTCACGCTCACGGCATCCATCCTTCTGTGGGCAAGCCCTCCGCACCAGGGAGACCGAGCATGACGTTGGCACACTGCACGGCTTGACCAGCGGCCCCTTTGAGAAGGTTGTCGATCGCGGACACGACGATGACGCTGCCCGTCCGGTCGTCGGCGTGGGCCGACAGAAAGCATCGATTGGATCCCACGACCCAGCTGGTGTGCGGCGGCTCGGGCACGACCCGGACGAAAGGGCTCCCCGCATACGCGGCCTGGAGGACGGCCGCGGCGTCTCCCGCCCCGGTCGACTTCGCGTGACACGTCGACAAGAGCCCGCGCTGCATCGGCACGAGGTGGGGCGTGAACGTCACCTCGACGTTCTCACCACACGCGGCTTCGAGTGCCCGCTCCATCTCGGGTCGGTGACGATGGGTGAGCACGCCGTACGCAGTGACGCTCTCGGCCACGGCCCCGAACAAGAGGTCGGCGCGCACGCTCCTCCCTGCACCGGAGACACCAGACATCGAGGACACGACGATGCCCGCCGGCTCAACGACGCCGGACGCGAGCAGCGGGGCGAGGGCCAGTGCCACGGACGTCGGGTAGCAACCGGGCACGGCGACACGGTCCGCACCGGCGAGATCCCCGCCGAACAACTCGGGGACACCAAACGGCCAGGCACCGAGTTGATCGGGAAACGGGTGGTCCGAGCCGTATGCCTCGCAATACCGCTCCGGGGTGTCGAGCCGGAAGTCGCTGCCCAGATCGACGACCCGCACCCCGCGATCCAGGAGCGCCATCGCCGGATCAGCCGATGCTCCGTGGGGGAGCGCCAAGAAGACGAGATCGAGATGGCTCATCGCATCCGGATCGAGGGGCGCCATCACCCTCTCCCCTCCACTGAGTTGAGGATGGACCAGACCGAGCGGATCTCCGACCCTGGAGTGCGCAGCCAGATAACCGAGATCGAGTGCCGGATGGGCGTCGACGAGCCTGACGAGCTCACCGCCGGCGTACCCGGAGGCCCCTGCGATTCCTATGGTGTAGCCCATCCACGCTCCCGTGTTCGCCTGCGGCGCCGTTCGTCGAGAACGCTCCTGTGCCGACAGGATGGCCAACCTATGCGCATATGTGTATCCTGTCAAGTTGTACCCTCATAGAGCCGATGTAGCCTCCACGCTATGAATAAGCCTCACACACCACAACGGCTCATCGCCATCTCGTTTGCGCTCGTCCTCCTTGCTGCCGCTTGCAGCGATGACTCGGATGCGGCGCCGACCACGGCCCCGACCACACAGGCGCCGGGAACCACGGAGGCCGCAACGACGACGGTCTCGCCGAGCACCTCCGAGGCGACGACGACCACGCCTCCGACGACCGTGACGATCCTCACGACGACAACGACGTCGACCACCACCACGTCCACCACCCAGGCTCCGACCACGACCACCACCGCGGCCGGTCCGCTCTCGATCGAGATCGCGGTCGCCGAAGGCACCATCTCGGGTCCGGGCAGCATCGAAATCGACCTGGGCACACGTGTCATCGTGATCGTCACCGCGGACGTGGCGGACGAGGTCCATCTGCACGGCTACAACGTCTTTGCCGACGTCGGCCCCTCGAGCGCGGCCGTCATCGAGTTCGAAGCCGGGATCCCCGGCATCTTCGAACTGGAACTCGAGGATGCCGGGACCTTCCTCCTCGAGATCGAAGTGAGCTGACGTGCGCCGCCGGGTCCTCTTGATCTTCGGACTTGTCGCGGCCGTGGCCACCGTCCCCGCGCCGGCGATGGCGCACGGCATCGGCGGCCGCGAAGACCTGCCGGTGCCTCTCGGCTTCTTCATCGTCGGTGCCGGACTCGCCATCGTGATCTCCTTCGTCATGCTCTCGGTCCGATGGCCGGAGGCGCGTCTCCAGGACGGGCCCAGGAACCGGTTGATTCGCTCCCGGGCACTCGGGTGGTTCTACCGGGCCCTCGGCGTCGTAGGTCTCGCGGGCTTTGCCCTCGTGCTCCTCGGAGGGCTGATCGACGGTTCCGCCAGCCGGAACAACATCGCCCCGGTGTTGGTCTGGGTCTACTTCTGGCTCGTCGTCCCGTTCGCCGGCGTGGTGCTCGGTGATCTCTGGCGGTGGATGACCCCATGGCGCACCATCTCGAGCTGGGTCAACCACGACCGTGCGGAACGGCCCGAACTGCTCGACGAAGTGGGTCAATGGCCAGCAGTCGTCGCCTTCGTGGGCTTCACGTGGCTCGAGCTGGTCTCACCCGACTCGTCGTTCCCCCGCACGCTCGCCATCGCCGCGATCGTCTACACGCTCTATCACGTGGCGCTGTCGTATTGGGCGGGTCCAACGACGGGCGCAGAGATCGGCGGCGCCTTCATCCACTACAACCGGCTTTTCGGAGCGATCGCCCCGGTGAGCGCCGGCCGCCTCCCGGGCCGGTCGGTGGGAGCAGCCACCACGGTCGAAGAGCACGGCGTCGTGATCCGACGCGGTGGCTGGCTGCGGTCGCTGCCCGGGCTCCGGATCCGCCCCGGGTTCACCGCGTTCGTACTCGCCATGATCGGGACCGTCACGTACGACGGGATGTCCTCGACCGGTTGGTGGGGTGATGTATGGGGCACGACGGCCCGCGAGACCTGGTTTGGCACCAGCGCGCTGGTCGGCACCGTCGTCGCGGTGGGTATCGGCTACTACGCCGCGAGTTGGGCCTCGGTGAAGATCGCGGCAGATGGAAGGCGGGTCTCCGACGTAGCGAACACCTTCGCCCACACATTGGTTCCGATCGCCTTCGCATACGCCTTTGCCCACTACTTCACGCTCATCGTGTTCGAGGGCCAGCAACTCGCCCGGATGGCGAGCGATCCCTTCGGACTGGGCTGGGACCTCTTCGGCACCGCAGACTGGGCCATCGTGTTCTCCACCAGCACGCTCTGGATCTGGTATGTCCAGCTCGGAGCCATCGTCCTCGGACACATCGGCGGCGTCGTCCTCGCCCATGACCGGGCACTTGCCGAGTTCGACGAGAGCGTCGCGGTCCGCACCCAGTACGCGATGCTCATCCTCATGGTTGCGCTCACGTCGCTCGGCCTCTTCATCCTGGCGGGCTGAGCATGCGCACGCTGCTGGCCCATCGAGGAGGGTGGGACGAGGTCGCCCTCTTCGGGATCCCCATCGTGCTCGCCGTGCTCGCCGTGAGATGGGCAGATCGCCGCTCCAAGAAACGGGACGGTGACGACGGCTGACGTCGGGTCGGTGCGACGCGCTAGCGTGAATCACCCCGCACGCGGAGCAGGACCATGACCCGGCAGATCGACGCAACGACCACGACGGAGGAACAGCGGGTTGCGGAGCTTCTCGACCGGCTCCTCTCCGAGAACGACCCTCGAGGCGATCGTTTCGCCTTCATGGGAGCGCAATTCGACCTCGGCCTCTTCATCCTGGCGGGCTGAGCATGCGCACGCTGCTGGCCCATCGAGG